>NZ_JBHTWG010000021.1:0-117557 GCF_042792555.1 Streptomyces sp. NPDC056628 | reverse complement strand
CGGCAGCGGGCTGATAGCCACACCCAGCACCCCTGGGCGATCCAACCCTACGAATGGCCCGATCAACCCGATCAAGAAGGTAGAGCGGGCTGACCGCTCCGGGGCCACGCACGGTCAGTTCCCGTCGACCGCCGGGAACTCGACGCCCGTCCCGCCGTACGCGGGGCGGTGCCCCGCTGTCACCGTCGCACAGCCGCCGGACGGGCCCGCACCGCACACCGGGGTGCCGGCGCCCAGCGGGACACCGTTGCCGCGCAGCACCGAGCGCACGTCCAGGATCAGCGGGAAGACCTCGTGGTTGCGGTCCTCGCCCTGTTCGTCCCAGGCCCGCTGCTCGGCCTCCACGGCCATGCGGTCCTCGGCGAACACCCGCTCGGTGAACCGCCGGATGAGCGGCCACGCCAGGTGCAGCGCGGCGGCGACCCTCGGTTTCTCGATCATGAGCAGGCCGTAGGCGTGGCAGGTGCGCTGTTCGGCGTCCTCGGGCACGTACGCGGCCCACAGCCGGAACGCCGGGTGGTGGGCGCCCTCCGGCACCAGGTCGAGCGTCTGGTACGGGTACTCGGTGCGGATGGTCATGACGTCCGCGGAGTCCTTGCCGCTCAGGCCCTCGCCGGCCAGCAGGCCCGCGCCCCGGTTGCGCTTGCCCCCGGCGTGCGTGAACAGGTACCGCGCCTCGACCGAGCGCGGGGTGGTGGTGTGGCCGAGCAGTTGGGGGTGCAGGGTGCCGACGACGCCCCGGTGCAGGAACTGGTGGTTCATGTCGAGGAGGTTCTCGTGCAGGAACGAGTAGTGGCAGCGCACCGTCCGGGAGAAGGTCATGGTGCGGTACCGCGGTGAGCCGTACGCCGGCAGGTCGGGCAGTTCGGTGACGGCGGCCTTGTCCGGGTCGCCGGGGAAGACGAACACCAGCCCGTACGCCTCGCGGACGGGATAGCCGCGCACTCCGCGCGGGGGCCTGCGGTCGCCCTTGGCGAGGTACGGGATCTGCGAGATGCGGCCGTCGCCGCGGTAGGCCCACGCGTGGTAGCAGCAGCGCAGCGTCTCACCCTCCACGACGCCCATGCTCAGCGGCACCTGCCGGTGGGCGCACCGGTCCTCCAGGGCGTGCACGACGCCGCCGCGGGTCCGGAAGAGGGCGATGCGTTCGCCGGCGAAGACGGCGGCGACGACCCGGCCACGGCGCACCGTGCGGGACAGCGCCACCGGGTACCAGAAGTCGGGGTGCGCCCCCACGCGCCTGAGGTCCGGGGCGTCCTCCGGGGCCGGCCGCCCCTGGTTCCGGCTCTCCCCGCTCCCGGCAGGATCCGTCTGGTTCATACCTCTCCCTCGCGTCGGGACGTCCGGCGGAGGCCTCAGGGGCCCAGCACCCGCTCATCCTCACGGCCGGAGGGGGCCGTGTCCCGCCCAGGGCGTCCACCGGGGTGAGCGGCCGTCCTGGGCGCCTGAGTTGCGGTGGGGCGCCGCCGGGCTTCCCATGGCCTTGCGGAGCAGTCGCCGGGGACCTCCGGCCCCCGGCGAGCGTGGAGGGCCGACGCTGTCGGGCGTGCTGGCGGAGAGGTCCGGATATGAAGTGCTACGAATGCGACCGGTCGGACCGCGCCACTGACGCGGTCGCGGTGTGCCAGGTGTGCGGAGCGGCTGTCTGCGCCGAGCACGTCCATACGGAGCCGGTGCAGATACGCGGTTCCGCGCAGCCCGGCAAGGTGATCCACAGCCGGCCGGCCCGGCGGATGACCTGCCCGGTGTGCCATACCGCGGAGAAGTCGCCCTGACGGGCGGACGTGGCCGGACGGGCCGTCGTCTCAGTCCGCCGGCGGGCGCTCGTCCGGTTCCCCGGAGGCGCGCAGTTCCCGCTCGATGCTCTCCCAGACGCGCCGGGACGGGGCGGCGGGGACGTCCTGCGCCTCGACCGCGCGGGCGACGGTCACGACCCGGCGCAGCCGGGACAGTTGCTCCCGGCAGCCCGCGCAGGCCGTGAGGTGCCGTGCGGCTTCGCCGTCGTCGCCGGGTCCGTCGCCGCGCAGCGCCCACTCCACCAGGGTGGCGGGCGCCAGGTGCCCGGGGGCGGCCTCAGACACGGCGGCCGGTGAGCGGCGGGGCAGAGCGGGCCTTCATGGGATCGTCCTCTCGCGCGTGAACTCGTCCTCCGTGGGAACTCGTGGCTGTTTCGGGCGCGGGACGTGCGGCGGATGCGGTCCAGGGGATGTCTCGTCGATCGGGCCGGATCAGCGAGCGGTGTCCGGTGCCGGACGCCGGGAGCCCGGCATGATCGGCGAGTCACCCCCCTAGATGCTCCGCGCGTCGGCGCGGCTCTGTTCGAGCGCTCTGCGGAGCCGGTACAGGCCGCGGCGGGTGTGGCTCTTGACGGTGCCCAGGGGCAGGCCCGTGAGCTCGGCGATCCGGGCCTGCGTCAGGTCGTGGAAGAAGGCCAGACAGATGACCTGCCGCTGCCGGGCGGGGAGCCGGGACAGCTCGTCCACCAGCAGGACCCGGTCCAGGACGTCGTCGGGTCCGGTGCCCTCGGACGCCACCGGAACGGAGTCGTGCCCCGCGGCCTCGGCCAGTGCCAGGCGCCTCGTCCGCGCCGCGAGCGCGTCGACGATCTTGCGGCGGGTGATGCCGACGAGCCAGGCGCCGAGCGGGCCGCGCTCGGGACGGAAGCCGTGCCGTCCCCGCCAGGCGCCTATGAACACCTGCTGGGTGACGTCCTCGGCCTCGTGGGTGTCACCGAGGGACCGGGCGGCCATGGTGTGGACCAGCGGGCCCCAGCGCCGGTAGATCGCCGCGAAGGCCCGCTCGTCGGCGGCGCGCAGGCCGCGGGCCAGCTCCTCCTCGTACAGGGTCTCCTCGGCCGGCGGGGCGCCGGCGGACGGCGTCGCGGAAGTGGGGGATCGCAGTTGCGTGCTCATGGCCCGGTTCCTCCTGCCGCTCGCCGTGTGCCGGGAAGGCCGCCGGACGAGCCCTGACTGTCGCCGTTCACCGGCGCGACCCTCAGTGTCGGAACAGCAAAACGACGCAAGCAACACGCGTCGTTCTTGCGTCGTACACTGTCGGGGTGGACACGGACACGAGCGACGACGGCGACACCGGGCGCGGCGGCGGGCTGACGACGGGCGAGGTCGCCCGGCGGCTCGGGGTGGCCCCCACCACCGTCCGCACCTGGGACCGGCGTTACGGCCTGGGCCCGGACGCCCACACGGGTGGCAGGCACCGCCGCTGGACGCCCGCCGACATCGCCCGGCTGGAGCGCATGTGCGCGCTGACCGCGAGCGGCCTCCCCCCGGCCGAGGCGGCGCGCCTGGCCCGCGAGGAGCCGCCGGAGGACACCGGCGGCTCCCGTCCGCGCGTCGGACCCCCGCCCCGGCGGGCCGCGTCCGGGCGCAGCCGGGCCGGCAGCGGTCTGCGCCTGGGGGACGCGCGCCAGGAGTGCAAGGGGATCGCCCGCGCGGCGCTGCGTCTGGACGCGCCCGCGCTGGACGCCCTGCTCGCGGACGCGATCGAGGAGCACGGACTGGTCACCGCCTGGACCGAGGTGATCATGCCGACGCTGCAGGCGGTCGGCAGGAAGTGGGAGAGCTCGGGCGACCGCTACGTCGAGGTGGAGCACTTTCTGTCCTGGCATGTCTCCGGTGCGCTGCGGCGCGGTACGCGGCCCGTGGCCGCCGGCCGTCCGGGCGCCGTCGCCGTGCTCGCGTGCGTGCCCGGGGAGAGTCACACGCTGCCGCTGGAGGTGCTGACCGCCGCCCTGTCCGAACGCGGCGTCCCGGTGCGGATGTTCGGCGGCGCGCTGCCGGCCGGTTCGCTCGTGGAGGCCGTACGGCGGACCGGGCCCTCGGTGGTGGGGCTGTGGGCTCAGGCCCGGTCCACGGCGAGCCGGCCGCTGGCCCAGCACGTGGCCGCGATGGAGTGGGGTGTGCGGGGGGCGCGCCGGCGGCCGGTGGTGCTGCCCCTCGGACCGGGCTGGGCGGGGGCGCCGATGCCCGGCCTGCCCCGCCCGACGAGCCTGGCCGAGGCGGTCGCCGTCGTGGAGCAGCGCATGCCGGGCTGACCGGCGCCGTCCCGACCGCCGCGCGGCGGGTACGCGCGTCACGCAGGGCGATTCGGGTGGGCCGCGCCGGGGCACCGGGCGGGCCGACCGCCCGCGACCCGCCCGGCGCGGTAGCTGTGGTCGCGACGAGGCGAGGAGGACCATGACGGCCTGTCCGTACGGGAGCCCCGGGGACCGGGCGCCGGCGCGGGTACCCGGCGTCCCCCGGTCCGGCCCGGGTGCATCCGGGGCCGGGCGGCGGCCGGAAGAGGGTGCGTACCGAGACCGTGCCCGACCCCCAGATCCGGAGCGAGGCGTGACCAGCGACGGCCCCCTTGTGCGCACCGCCACCCGCCGGAGGGCCGTATGAGCGGTTCCTCGGGCCCCGTCCGGGAGACCGACGTGCTCGTCCTGGGCGGCGGTGCCGCCGGGCTCTCCCTCGCGCACCGGCTGGCCGTGACCGGGGCGGACGTGCTCGTGGTGGAGCCGCCCGACGGCCCGTCCCGTCCTCCGGCCCGGACCTGGTGCTTCTGGGACGACGGCACGTTCGGCCTCGACGAGGTCGTCAGCGCGTCCTGGCCGCGGCTGCGGGTGCACGGCGGCAACGGCGTCGCGCACACCGTCGACCCGTCCCCGCTGCGCTACCGGATGCTCCGCTCGGCACGGTTCGAGGAGTACGTGCACGCCCGGCTGGCGGAGCGGCCCGGCTGCGGAGTGCTGCGCGCCACGGCCGGCGCCGTACGCGACACGCCCGGCGGGGCCGAGGCCGACTGCACGGCACCGGACGGGAGTCCGCTGACCGTGCGGGCCCGCCTCGTCTTCGACTCACGGCCCCTCGCCGCCCCGCCACCGGCCCGCACCCGGCTGCTCCAGCACTTCCGCGGCTGGTTCGTACGGACGGCACGGCCGCGGTTCGACCCCGCCGTCGCCGACCTGATGGACTTCCGGGTGCCGCAGCCCGCGCACGGGCTCGCCTTCGGCTACGTCCTGCCGCTCGCGCCCGACCACGCCCTCGTCGAGTACACCGAGTTCTCCCGGACGCCCCTGACCACCCCGGCGTACGAGAAGGCCCTCGACCGGTACTGCCACGACGTCCTCGGATTGGGCGCGTTCGGCGTGGAGGCGGCCGAGCAGGGCGTGGTGCCGATGACCGACGCGCGTTTCCCGGTGCGGGTCGGGCCCGCGGTGTACCGGATCGGCACGGCGGGCGGGGCGACCCGCCCCTCGACCGGCTACACCTTCGCCGCCGCCCAGCGCCAGAGCCGGGCGATCGCCGCCTCCCTGGCCGCGGGCCGCCCGCGTGTGCCCCCGCCGCACGGGCGGCGGGCCCTCGCCATGGACGCGGTGATGCTGCGCGCCCTGGACACCGGCCGTATCGACGGGCCCGCCTTCTTCACGGGGCTGTTCGCCCACACCCCGGCCGAGCGGCTGCTGCGGTTCCTCGACGGCGCCAGCACCCTCCGCGAGGAGTGGTCCATCGGACTGCGCGGCCCCGTGGGCCCGATGCTGCGCACCGCCCTCGAACTGCCCTTCCTGCCCCGCCGATCCCACCCCGCACCACGATCCGGAGAACGCCTCCCATGACACTGCTGCGCGACCACGACCTGGCCCGCGCCTTCGACCACGCGTCGGGCGCCTACGACCGCCTCACCGCGCTCAACCCCGGCTACCGCGCCGAACTCCTGCGCTCGGCACGGCGGTTGCGGCTCCCCCGGGACGGCGAGGGGCTGCGCGTCCTCGACCTCGGCTGCGGCACCGGAGCCTCCACCCGCGCCCTGCTGCGGGCCGCGCCCCGCGCCCGTATCACCGCCGTCGACGCGTCGGCCGGCATGCTGCGCCGGGCGCTGGAGAAGCGCTGGCCGCGGCAGGTGCGGTTCCTGCACCGTACGGCCGAGGAGACGGCGGCGGACGACGGGGGTCCGTACGACGCGGTGTTCGCCGCCTACCTGTTCCGCAACGTCACCGACCCCGACCAGGTGCTCGGCACCGTCCGGTCCTCCCTGTTGCGGCCGGGCGGGCGGCTGGCCGTCCACGAGTACAGCCTCAGCGGGTCGGCGGTGCACCGGGCTCTGTGGCGGGCGGTGTGCGACGGGGTGATCGTCCCGATGGGCAGCCTCACGGGTGCCCGCGCCCTGTACCGGCACCTGGGCCACAGCGTCCTCGGCTTCGACACCGCCCCCGCGTTCACGGACCGGCTGGCCCGTGCCGGCTTCACGGAGGTGACGGCGCTGCCCGTCGCCGGGTGGCAGACCGGCATCGTGCACACCTTCCTCGCCCGCAACGGCTCCTCCGCGCGGCCGGAGGAGGCCCGATGACCGACCGGACCCGCCGGCCCGCCGCCCGGCGCGGCCGCGACCGCAAGGCCGAGGTGCTGATGCCCGCGCCCGGCCGGGACCGGTTCGCGCCCGGGGACGCGCCGTCCGTCGCCGTGATCGGCGGCGGGATCGCGGGGCTCGCCGCGGCGACCCTGCTGGGCGAGCGGGGCGCCCGGGTGACCCTGTACGAGCGGGAGCAGTCCCTGGGCGGCCGGCTCGCCGGTACGCGCACCCGTCTGACGGACGGCTCCGACGTCACCATGAGCCGCGGGTTCCACGCGTTCTTCCGCCAGTACTACAACCTGCGCGGCCTGCTGCGGCGCACCGATCCCGCGCTCGACCGGCTCACTGCGCTGCCCGACTACCCGCTGCGGCACAGCGGCGGCCTGACCGACAGCTTCGCCAAGGTGCCGCGCACACCGCCGTTCAGCGCCCTCGGCTTCGTCGTCCTCAGCCCCACCTTCGGCTGGGGCGACCTGGCCGCGATGAACGCGCGTGCCGCCCTGCCGCTGCTCGACGTGCGCGTGCCGGAGGTGTACGAGCGCTTCGACCACATCAGCGCGACGCGCTTCCTCGACGGCGTCCGCTTCCCGGAGACCGCGCACCACCTGGCGTTCGAGGTGTTCTCGCGGAGCTTCTTCGCCGACCCCGCCGAGCTGTCGGCGGCCGAGCTGCTGCTGATGTTCCACATCTACTTCCTCGGCTCGGCCGAGGGCCTGCTGTTCGACGTGCCCGACGAGCCGTTCCCGCAGGCGCTGTGGGAGCCGCTGGGCGACTACCTCGAGCGGCTGGGCGCGGACGTGCGCACCGGCACCCCCGTCCACGCCGTCCGGCCCCGCGCGGGCGGCGGCGCCGAGGTGCGGACCGACGCGGGGGCCACGGCCCACGAGGCGGTGGTGCTCGCCCTCGATCCCGGTGCGCTGCGGCACCTGGTCGCCGCGTCGCCCGGGCTGGGGACGGCGGGCTGGCGGGACGACATCGACGCGCTGCGGACGGCCCCGCCGTTCCTCGTGTCCCGGCTCTGGCTGGACCGCCCCGTCCGCCCGGAGCGGCCGGGCTTCCTCGGCACCAGCGGGTACGACGGCCTCGACAACATCAGCGTCCTGGACCGCTACGAGGGCGAGGCCCGGCGCTGGGCCGGGCGGACCGGCGGCTCGGTGGTGGAACTGCACGCGTACGCGGTCACCGGCGGCCGGCACGAGGACGTGCAGCGCGGCCTCCTCGACCGGCTGCACGAGGTGTATCCGGAGACCCGGGAGGCACGGGTGGTCGACGCCCGGCACGAGTGGCGGGCCGACTGCCCCCTGTTCCCGGTGGGTTCGTACGACCGCCGGCCCCGGGTCCGCACCCCGCACCCCTGGCTGACGCTGGCCGGAGACGCCATCCGCTGCGACCTCCCGGTGGCCCTGATGGAACGGGCCGCCACGACAGGCTTCCTCGCGGCCAACACGCTGCTGGCCGCGCGGGGGGTGCGCGGCCAGGTGCTGTGGACGGTGCCGCGCGCGGGACGGTCACCGGTGCTGCGGGCACTCGGGGCACTGGCGGCACGCTGAGTCGCCGGGTCCTCCCCGCCGGGCGGGTTCCGGGCGGTGCCGCGCCCTGCGGCTCGGGGCGTCGCCGCGAGCCACGCGGGACCTGCGCGCGGGTGCTGGAGAGCCGGTGCCGCTCACTCGCGGCGGGACCCCGCGCGCCGGACGGCGGCTCAGCCGGGGAAGCGGCCCGAGCCGCGCGACGCCCGACGCCGCCCGGCCTGGCGCGCGGGGCACCGCCCGTGCTGTGGACGGTGCCGCGCGCGTTCGGCGTGCCGCCGGGGGCGCCCCGAGCACGCGCCGGACGGCGGCTCAGCCGGGGAAGCGGCCCGTGCTGCGGAGTGCCCAGCGGCGTTCCGCGTAGGCCAGGTCGTCGCGCCACAGGCGGCCGGCCGTGCGGCGCATGAGAGGGCGCAGGGCGGGGGCGGCCGCTCTGGCCAAGGCGAAGCCGCGGCGGTCGGATGCGGCGACGATCGCCTCGACCACCGCGGTGCGCGGCCTGCTCGCGCCCTCGGCGGTCAGCGGGGTGGCGTGGGTCTCCACCACGGACGTCGCCCCCTCGCCCTCGGTGATCCGCATGAGGACGGTGCGCGGGTCGGGTGCGGTGAACTCCGCGCGCACCGGCACCACCCAGGAGCCCAGCGCCCGGAACGAGACGTCGACCACGAACGCGTCGTCACCGTCGCCGTCCGGCGAGCCGACCACCTTGAGGTCGACGAACGAGTACGGGTGGAACCACGAGCCGTGCCAGGGGTCGAGGCGGTTGGCGACCACGTCCTGCGCTTCGCACTCCCCGACCGCCGTGAACACGGCGTCCAGCGCGCCCCCGGCCGGGCGCCGCGGCACCACCGGCCGCTCCAGCGGCTCCTCGCCGCCGACCGCGTCGAGGCGCACCCAGACGAGGACGCCGTCGTCGTGGACGGGGTAGGGCTCCCAGCCGGCGAACGGCGCGCCGTCCAGGGCGAGTCCGTGCCAATGGCACACCAGCGTGCCGCACACCACGCGGCTGTCGCGCAGCGGCGCTCCCAGGTGCGGGCAGATCCCGGACCCGGCGTGCGGTGTCCCGTCCTGCCCGCGCCACAGCACGACCTCGACGCCGCCGACCGTCCTGCCGTAAGGGCGTTCGCCGGCCCGGATGTCGCGGGAGGCGCCGACGACGAACCAGTTGCCGGAGGGGCGGGCCGAGGCCCGTTTGAGGGCGTCGGCGATGAGCGCGGGGCGCGCCTGCCGCCAGGAGGGCTGCTGGCGCGCCCAGTCCGGCGGGCGGCGGAACCGCAGCGGTGAGGTCCAGCGGTCGTCCGGTCGTCGGGTCACCTTGCCCGCCCTTTCGTCTGCGGCGCCGGCTGCCCGGCCCGGGGTGCCGGGTGCGCGGCGCGATTGGTGGTGTGCCGGCGGGCCGCGAGGATGCGGGCGGCGCCGGCCGCGGCGGTGGCCGCGCGGCGGCCGAGCGACACGACCGCGCGGCGGTGCAGGACGTCGTGGTCCTGCTCGGCGATGGCGTCGAGGATGCCGCCGTACAGGGTGAACGCGGTGCGGATGCAGGGCCGTACGCGGGGTTCGAGCATCGCGATGCCCGGTTCCGCGGCCCGGTAGACCTCGCGGGTCAGGGCCTCGGCGGCGACGAACGCGGCGCGGATGCGCGGGTCGCGCCGGCCGGTGCGGCGGCTCCACTCCAGCAGCGGCCGGTCCACTCCGTGGGCGGCGAGCAGGTCGGCCGGCAGATAGACACGGCCCCGGTCCAGGTCCTCGCCCACGTCCCGCAGGAAGTTGGTGAGCTGGAAGGCGACGCCGAGGTCCGCGGCGTGGGGGGCCGCCTCCTCGCGGGGGACGACGGTGCCGAGCACCGGCAGCATCTGCAGGCCGATGACCGCGGCCGAGCCGTGCATGTAGGCGCGCAGGTCGGCGTAGGTCGGGTAGTCCGTGACGGTCAGGTCGGCCCGCATCGAGGCCATGAAGTCGGCGAACAGCGCGGTGTCGATGCCGTACCGGGCGGCGGTGTCGGCGACGGCGCGGACCACGGGTTCGTCGCCGCCGCCGGTGCGCAGTCCGTGCGCGAGGTCGCTCTCCAGGCGGCGCAGCAGCACGTCCCGTTCCGCCGGGGTGCGGCTGCGGTCGAGGTCGTCGACGATGTCGTCCGCCCAGCGCGCGAAGCCGTACAGGGCGTGCACGGCGCAGCGGCGTTCCACCGGCAGCAGACGGGTGGCGAGGAAGTAGGTGCGCCCGTGGCGGGCGTTGAGGGTGCGGCAGCGCAGGTAGGCGTCGCGCAGCGCGGGGTCGGTGATGCGGGCGGCGTCCAGTTCACGACGGGACATCGGTACCTCGTACGGTCGGGGCGGACGCGACGCGCCCGGTGGGCGGAAGGGCACGGGCGCGGGGCGGGCGGCGGCGCGCGGTGACGCCGGTGACGCGGGCGGCGGCGAGCTTGCCGCTGACGAGCACCGTGGGCACGCCCACCCCGGGGGTGGTTCCGCAGCCGGCCAGGACGGCGTTGTCGAGGCCGCGGACGAGGTTGCGGGGCCGGAAGGGGCCGGTCTGCGCGAACGTGTGGGAGACCGAGAAGGGGCCGCCCGCGGCGTGGCCCTGGGCGGTCCAGTCCAGCGGGGTGACCAGCATCTCCTCCTGGACGCTCGCGTCGAAGCCCGTCAGGCCGCGCCGTTCGAGTTCGGCGACGAGGCTGTCCCGGTAGCGGGGGCCGAGGTCGCGCCAGGCGGGGGCGGACGGTCCGACGTCGGTGTTCGGGCAGGGGGCCAGGACGTAGTGCAGATGCCGTCCGGGCGGGGCCAGTTCCGGGTCGTGGGCCGTGGGGCGGGTGATGAGCAGGGAGGGGTCGCTCATCAGGGCGCCCGTGCGGGTGAGTTCGTGGAAGGTGGACTCCCACGCCGCTCCGAAGGACAGCGTGTGATGGGCGAGGCCGGGCCAGGTGCGGTCGGTGCCGGCGTGCAGGATCACCGCGGACGGGGAGTGCCGCAGGGGGACCGGGCGGCGCGGGGCGCGGCCCAGGAGCCGGTAGGCGGCGGGCAGTTCGCAGGTCAGCACCACCGCGTCGCAGGCGATGCGCTCCCCGGAGGTGAGGCGGACGGCGCGGACCCGGCCGGCCGACTGCTCCAGCGAGTCGACCTCGGCCGACCAGCGCAGGTCGGCGCCGGCTTCGGCGGCCGCGTCGGCCATCCCGCGGGGAAGCGCGTGCATGCCGCCGCGCGGGAACCAGACGCCGGCCACGGTGTCCATGTAGGCGATCACGGCGTAGGCGGCGAGGGCGCGGGCGGGGGCGACGCCGGCGTACAGGGCCTGGAAGGAGAAGACGCGCCGCAGCCGCTCGTCGCCGAGGAAGCGGCCGATCCGCCGGTCGAGGCGGCCGAAGCCGCCGAGGGCGGCGAGCCGGGCCAGGTCGGGGCCGAGGAGCTGCAGCGGGGAGTCGAAGTTGGCGTCGATGAAGCGGCCCATCTGCGCCCGGTAGAGGCGTTCCAGCCAGTTCCGCAGGTCCCGGTAGCCCGCCGCCTCGGCCGGTCCGGCGAACCGCCGGACCTCCTCCTCCATGGCCGCGCCGTCGGTGTGCACGTCCAGTGCGCTGCCGTCGGCGAACCGCGCCCGGTAGGCGGGGTGCAGCGGGATCAGCTCGACGTGGCGGGCGAGGCTGTCGCCGACCGCCGCGAACGCCTCGTCGGCCAGGTGGGGCATGGTCAGGACCGTGGGCCCGGTGTCGACGGCGTACGGGCCGAGCTGGACGCGTCCGGCCCGGCCGCCCGGGACGGCGTCGCGTTCGACGACGGTGACCCGGCGTCCGGCACCCAGCAGGTGGAGGGCGCAGGCGAGGCCGGAGAGGCCGGCGCCCACGACGACGACGTGTTCCGTCGGTCCCGGTACGGTCCTCACGCGATGTCCTCCGTCCGCTGCGGGACGCCGCCCGAGACCCGCGCGACCAGCGCGGCGAACTCCTCGCGTACGGCGGTGTCCGCGCCGGTCCCCTCGAAGTGCCGCAGGCTCGCCGCGGCCAGTTCGGCGATCTTCGCCTCGGTCAGCGCGCGGGCTCCGGTCCACTCCAGTGCCTTGCGCATCCGCTCGACGGCGCCGTCCGGCCGCTCGGAGGGGCCGGGGGCGAGCGCCGCCACGGCCTCCTCGTCGCCGGAGGCGTCGGCGAGCCGGGCGGCGACGGCGAGCAGGTAGGTCAGCTTGCGGGTACGCAGGTCCTCGTCGGCCGGCTTCCCGGTGAGCGCCGGGTCGCCGAACGCGCCGAGCAGGTCGTCGCGCAGCTGGAAGGCGAGCCCGGCGTCCCGTCCGGCGCGGCGCAGAGCGTCCACGGTGCGGGCGCCGGCCCCGGCGAGGGCCGCGCCGAGCGCGAGCGGCCGTTCGACCGTGTACAGGGCGCTCTTCAGGGTGGCGACGGTCAGCGCCTCCTCGACGCCGGACGCGCCGGTGGCCTGGGCGTGCAGATCGCGGTACTGCCCGGCGACCATCTCACCGCGCATGGCCCGCCACTCCTCGTACAGCAGCGGGCCGTGCGGGAGGCGCAGTGCCGTCTCGGTCAGCAGGTCGTCGGCCCAGGCGAGCGCCAGGTCGCCGGCGAGCACGGTGGCGGAGGCGCCGAACGACTCCCTCGAACCGGTCATTCGGGTGGCGCTGTGGAGGCGGGCCAGCTCCACGTGCATCGTGGGACCGCCCCGGCGCAGCGGTGAGCCGTCCATCAGGTCGTCGTGTATGAGCGCGCACGCCTGGAGGAGTTCGAGGGCGGCGCCGGTGCGCAGCACCGCGGTGGCGTCGCCCGTGCCGCCCGCCGCCCGCCATCCGCACCAGACGAACGCGGTGCGCAGCCGTTTGCCGCCTCTGCGGATCAGACCGGCGACCCGGTCGGCGACGTCCTCGGCGAAGACCGGGTCCACCTGACGGGCCTGGCGCAGTCTCGCGTCCAGGACGTCGTCCAGCACGGCGTCGACGTCGCGGGCGGCGTCGAGGGCCGTCGCGGGCGCGCGCGCCGCGTCGGCGGCCGTCGGCCTCAGTTCCAGCATGCACGGCCCCTTCTCACTCTCCGTCACCTGCACACCTGCACTTCTGCCGACACCTCGGGTGTGGATGCGCCCATGTGTTCCCCGCCTGCTCGGTCCGCCGGTCGAATGCACTCCCTGGGCCGAACGCGGCCGCGACGGCGAGCCCCGCGTGCCCTCGGGGGCCCGCGGCCCACCCGGCGCGCCTACCGATCGGAACCGGGACATGAAGGAGTGAAACGGACTCCCAGTGGACCACCGTCCGGGCACGTTCCCGCGCTACGGCACGGGGTTTCGCCCGCTCGCACCGCACGGCCCTCTACTCCTCGGACCGGGTGCGCGGGGGCCGCCGGAGCGCGTCGGGCAGCCCGGACTCGATCCGGCCGAGCTGGGCGGCGAGGCCCCGCAGCCAGAGGTCGAGGTCGACCAGCGCCGGTGTGGGCCGCCCCGACGGGCGCACGGCCGGGGGCTCCGTCCGCCGGGGCGGCGGTGTGTCACCGGCGCACAGCGCGGCCAGCCGGTCGGTGGTCTCGGCGAGGGCCCGGGCGCCTGCCCGTTGCCGGTCGGCCGCGGACGGCGGCAGCGCGGCGACGGGAAGATCGAAGCGGGGCAGCCACTGGGCGCCCAGGAAGACGTGGTGCGCCGTCAGGAGGACGGCCTGCCAGTCGGCCCCGCCGTGCCCGCCGCCCCCGGGTTCGCTGCGGAACTGCGCGTACGCGGCCTCCGCCAGCCGCAGCCGATGCAGGGCGGGCAGCGTCGGCGGGGGCGGCACCGATCCGGGTGGCACGGCGGCGAGCATGCCGACGGTGTCCTTGATCAGGGGCCCGCACTCGCGCAGGAGCCCCGCCATGGTGCGGCGCACCTCCGCGCGGGCACCGGTCGGCCAGGCGAGCAGCCCGCACAGCAGTCCGATCGCGCTGCCGGTGACGACGTCCACGATGCGCACCTCGGCCAGTTGCCAGGACGCCGGACTGATCTGGGCGAACGCGGAGGACACCACCAGGGTGAACAGCCCCTGGGCCCAGGCGATGCCCAGCAACGGCCCCACGGAGAAAGCGAGCAGCATGGCGGGGGCCAGCATCGCGGCGTAGGCGTCGGTGTGCCGGCCCAGCCCGATGAGCAGCGCGCCGGCGGCGACGGCGCCCAGCAGGTTGCCGAGGACGGCCAGGCGGATGGCCGCCCAGGTCTCGCCGACGGTGGTCCGGCTCAGGGTGAGCACCGTCAGCAGCACCCAGAAGCCGTGGGCCAGGTCGAGCGACCCGGCCACGAGCCGTGCCGCGGCGAGCGCCATCGCGATGCGCAGCGCGTTGTGGAACTGCACGGAGCGCGGCGTCAGGTTCCCGGTGATCCGCCGCAGCCACAGGCGCGGGACGGTGCTGTACGCGTACCAGAACAGCACCGGCGGGTCGATGGGCGCCCTGCGCCGTCCGTCGAGGCCGACCCGCACGGAGATCTCCAGGGTGCGCACGGACTCGGCGACCGACAGCAGCAGCGCCTGCCGGCGCAGCACGTCCGCGGGCGGCACCTCGTCGGCGGGCCCGGTGGCCTGCCGGACGCGGATCCGCTGGAAGTCCTCGATGGCCTCGTCCGTCCGGTGCGGGCCGGGCGCGGCGCGGCCGGTGCGCAGCGCGGTGACGGTGTCGTCGAGCAGGCCCGTCACCCGCGGCAGGAGCGAGCGCAGGGCCCGGTCCGCGCCGTTGGCGCCCTGCCCCTCGGGGGTGGCGAGGCCGCGCAGCTCACCGGTCTCGGTCAGATGGGCCAGCTGCTCCAGCAGCCGGCGGGTGGCGGTCCCCGCCTGGGCCAGCCCGCGCATGGCGCGTCCGGGTCCGGCGGGCCGCTGCGCGGGCGCCACCGCGGACAGCCGCAGCCGCGCGCCCGCCTCGCGCAGCGCCTGCGGGGAGAGGGCGGTCTCCCCCGTGACGGCGTCGCGCGCCGTCCGCAGCGCCGCCGCCAGCGCGGCACGGTAGGTCGGGTCGGGCGGGTCCGGCAGGACGAACAGTTCGCACAGCACCAGCGCCAGCACGCCGAGGGTGAGTCCCGCCAGCCGCAGCCCCAGCGCGTCCGGTTCGTAGGGCGGGAAGCACGCGAGGATGTAGAAGAGCTGGAGCGCGGGGGCGGCCCCGGCCGGGCGGGGGCCCGCGACGGCCGCGAAGGCCAGCAGGAACCCCACGACGAGCATGCCGAGCACGGCCGCCCAGGTGTGCACGGCCAGCGCGGTACCGAGCGCCACCAGCGCGAGGCCCACGGGAAGGGCCTTGAGCATCACCTCGGCCCGCTGCCGCCCCGACCCCGGGATGGTGGACAGCAGGCCCAGCGAGATCGGCGCGAAGAGCGCGTACAGCGCGAGCACGGGCTCGTCGAAGCCGTACAGACAGGTGTAGAAGCCCATGGACGCGGCGAGCGCCACGCGCGCCGCCCGGCGCAGGATCGCGGTCCGCCTCGCCGTGCCGGTCACGGCAGGTGCCCGCCGTGCGTCGGCGTCCGCACCGGCGAACCCTCAGCGCCCATCAGCATGTCCTCCCGGCCGACGCCACGGCGACGCGGTACGGCATGACCCGACCGGGCGGCCAGACATGCCGTACATCTCCTGATTGTCAGGGTGTACCGGCCTTCGGGCGAATTGCGGGCACCGGCCGCGATCCCCCGGACGCGGGGTGGTACGGGGCATGGAGATGGCCACTCCCCCCGATCCGTCCTCCCCGCCGCCGGGTCGCCCGAGCGGCACGGACCCGGGCGTGCCGGGATGGCTGCGGACGTCGGCCGCCTACGCGTGGCGGATCATCGCGGTCGCGGTCGTCGTGCGGGCCGCCTTCTCGGTGCTCGGGCAGTTCCACCGGATCGCCGTCGCCGTCTTCCTCGCGCTGGTCCTCACCACCGTGCTGCGCCCGGTCACGGGGCTCCTCGCCCGCCGGCTGCCCCGTCCGCTCGCGGTCGCGACGGCCCTCGTCGGCGCCCTGGCGCTGGTCGTCGGGGCGCTGGTGCTGGTCGGTGCGACGGTCGCCGACCAGCGCAAGGGCCTGCAGAGCGAGTTCGAGAAGGGGATCGACCGGATCGAGGGCCAGTTGGAGGGACCGCCGTTCCGGCTTCCCGCGGACACCTTCAGCGATGTGCAGAAGCGGATCGGCACGCTGCTGTCCGAGCATCGGTCCACGGTCATCAGTGAGGCGGTGAGCGGTGCGAGCCGGCTCGTGGAAGTCCTCACCGTGCTCGCGCTGGCGCTGTTCTGCGCCGTGTTCTTCACGCATTCGGGCGAGCGGCAGTGGCAGTGGATCTGCGACCAGCTCCCCGCCTCCGCGCGACGGCCGGTCGGGGTGGCGGGCCGGGCCGCCTGGCGGACCTTCACCGGGTACACCCACGGCATCCTGCTGGTCGCGGGCACCAACGCCGTCCTCGTGGGCGTCGCCCTGCTCGCGCTGCGCGTTCCGCTGGCCGTGCCCCTGGCGCTGCTGGAGTTCGCGGCCGCCTTCATCCCGCTGATCGGCTCACCCGTCGCCCTGGCCGTCGCGGCCGTCGTGGCGCTGGCGGCGAAGGGGCCGACGACGGCGCTGATCGTGGTGGCGCTGATCGTCGTCATCGGGCAGATCGAGGGGCATGTGCTGCATCCCCTCGTGCTGAGCTGGGCGGTCAGCCTGCATCCCGTCGTCGTGGTCCTCGCCGTCGTGGGCGGGGCCGTCGCGGCCGGCTTCATCGGCGCGGTGGTGGCCGTGCCCTTCGTGGCCGTCCTGTGGTCGGTGCGGCAGGCACTGCGGGGCATGGAGACCGGCCGTGAGGTCACGGGGAGCGGTGACCCGCCGGGGAACTAGGGGGTGGCGGCCGTGACGGCCTGGTGGACGGCGCGGGCCACGCGGGACCCCCACAGCGAGCGGGGCCCGCCGAAGGCGTACGTCTCCTCGCCGGCACGGGGGCGGCGCACGGCGACGCACACGGCGTCCGTGGGGGTGCCGGAGCAGTCGAGCCCGGCGTCGACCAGTGCCTGGACCTTGGCCTCGGTCGCGGTCATGACCGTGTTGACCAGGGCCGCGTCGGTCAGGGCCACCGGCACGGCGACCACGATGTTCACGGTCCCAGGCCGAACGGCCGTCGCGGCGGCCTCCGTCCAGTCCGCCGCCCAGCCCCGCACGCCGAGACCCGCGGTGGCGACGGCCGTCACCTCGCCGTCGTGCCCGCTGCCGTACGCCCGGACGTCCGCGGCCGTCATCAGCCCGACGCCCGGCCCATGCGCGCTCGCGTCGCGGGCGAGTTCGGCGAGGTGCCGGTCCGGGTCGGTGCGCCGGTAGCCGTGGGCGACCTGGGCGTTGAGGACCCAGGCGCGTTCGCCGATGCCCCCGCCCAGGACGGCGTTGCTGATCATCCGCCAGCCCTCCCCCGCCCGCCACAGCAGGGAGCCCAGCGACGCGCCGTCCTCCGTGCGGGTCAGGTGCTCCACCGCGGGCGCCGAGGGAGCGGGACGGGACGGGGGTACGACGGCGGTCACCGAGAGGATCTCCTTGCGCGGCGGGACCGGCTGATCGTACGGGACGGGCGGGGGCCGTCCGGGTCCGCCCGTCCCGGACCCGGACGGCCTGGCGCGTCGTCAGCGGCGGGAGGCCAGGTACTCCTTCACCCCGGGCGCGGTGTGCGCCTCCTCCTCGTTCACCACCGCGCCGACCGCCTTGGCGTCGGGCTTGAGCACATAGCTCTCGGTGCTGGCCGGCCGGGCCTTGTCGGAGAAGTTCTGGGCGGTGCCGAGGCCGACGTCGACCGCGGACTGCGCGCGGTGCGCCGCGACCACGTCCTCCCGGGCCAGACTGCCCTTCCCGCAGGCCTTCTTCAGGTCGTCGCCCATGATCCGGGCGGCGTTGTAGCCGGACAGCACCCCGGCGTCCAGCAGGGAGCCCGGGTACTTCTTCTGGTAGGCGGCGACCATCTCGCGCACCCCCGGCAGGTCGGAGCTGACCGCGGGAGCCGCGCTGACCACGTGCAGCAGGGCGGCGAGGGCCGGTGCGGCGGGGGTCTTCATCAGCTGCGGGGCGTAGCCGGGGGCGCTGGAGACGACGGGCACCTTCAGACCCCGTGACGCCGCGACACCGACCAGCGAGGCGGTCTGGGCGGGCCCGGCGCTGACGAGGATCGCCTTGACGCCTTCCTTCCGCAGCGCCGAGACCTGGGCGGACAGGTCGGTGTCGGTCGCCTTGATCTTCTGCCCGGCGACCTTCAGACCCGCCTTCTTCGCGGCCCATTCGGAGCCTTCGAGCGCGTTGGCGCCGTAGTCGCCCTCGAAGTAGACGTGGCCGATCGTGTCGCCCTTCGCCACCTTCTTCGTACGGGTCAGATAGTCGACGGCGGCGATCATGTCGATGTCGTAGGTGGTGCCCAGGACCTGGACGGCCTCCTTGTCGAGCAGGGAGGCGGCCCAGGCCTGCGGGAAGGTCAGCACCTTGTCCCGTTCGATGTCGTCGAGCAGCGCGGCCATCACGGGCGAGCCGATGACCTGGGGCAGGGCGACGACGTCGGAGGAGAGGTCGGCGTAGGCGGTGACCGCCTTCTGGACGTCGTAGCCGTGGTCCTTGACGACGATCTCGACGCGCCGGTCGCAGATGCCGCCGTCGGCGTTGACCTCGTCGGCCCACATCTGCTGGGCCTGCACGATGCTCTTGCCGAGGGTCGCGTACGGCCCGGTGAGGTCCGTCAGCGCGCCCAGCCTGATCGTCTTGTCGGTGACGCCGGGGCCGGTCTTGATGCCGCCGGCGCCGTCGCCGGTGTCCTTCGACGAGCCGGCCTTGGAGCTGCACCCGGTGCCGGCGAGCAGCAGGGCGGCGAGGGCCGCCGCCAGGAGGGTCCTGGTGCGGGGGGTGGCGCGGTGCGCGGGGTGGTGCGTGGGCTTCACGGGGTCGGCTCCTTGGCTCGTACGGCGGACGCGGGGGACGGGGAGGGTTCGGTGGCGTCGGCGGGCGGGGGCGCGGCGCGGGTGCGGCGCAGACGGGCGCGCAGGCGGCGGGTGAGGCCGTGCAGTCCGTCGGGGGCGAAGAGCAGGATCAGGACGATCGCGGCGCCGTAGAGGTAGCGGGCGGCCTCGGTGGGCCCGACCGTGCCGTCGGTGGTGCCGGGGGCCGCGACGAGCGGGAGCTGGTCGGCGTAACGGGTCATCAGCAGGGGCAGCGCCGTGACGAAGACCGCGCCGGCGGTGGCGCCCGCGACCGAGCCGAGGCCCCCGATGACGATCATGGCGAGGTAGTCGACGGACAGCACGAGGCCGAAGTAGTCGGGCACCACCCGGCGGAACGCCAGGGCGAGCAGCACCCCGGCGAGGCCCGCGTACATCGACGACACCACGAAGGCGGCCGAGCGGTAACGGGCGACGTCGACGCCCATCACGGCGGCGGCGGTCTCGCTGTCGCGCAGTGCCACCAGGGCGCGTCCGGGACGGCCGCGCAGCAGCCCCCGGGCGGTGAACCAGGTGACCGCGAACAGGGCGAGTCCCAGGTACCACAGGCGCTCCTCGGCGCCGAACGGCACGCCCAGCAGCGTGAGTTCGGAGTCGGCGGAGAACGAGAACCCGCCGAGTTCCAGCGGCGGCACCGAACGGCCGTTGAAGCCGCCGGTGACGGAGTCCGCCGTGAGCAGGACGTGGTGGCCGAGGAAGACCAGCGCCAGGGTGGCGACGCCCAGGTAGACGCCGCGCACCCGGCCGGCGACGGGGCTGAACAGCCCGCCCGCCGCCCCGGCCAGCAGCACCGCCAGCACGGCGGCCAGGGAGGTGGGGAGCCCCGGACCGGGCTCGCCCGCCAGCCACACATAGCCGTAGGCACCGACGGCGAGGAAGAAGGCGTGGCCGAGGGACAGTTGGCCGGCGGTGCCGGACAGCAGGCCGAGGCCCACCGCGCCGACGGCCGCGGCCATCGAGAACAGGCCGATGCGCAGCCAGAACGCGTCCAGGTAGAAGGGCAGGGCGCACAGGACGGCGACGGCGGCGAGGGTGCTGCCGAGGCGCAGCGCGCGGGCGCGGGAGGGTCGCTCAGACACGGACCGCCGCCTTTCCGCCGAACAGCCCGGTGGGCCGTACCAGCAGCACGAGCACCATCACCGCGTAGGGGGCGACGTCGCCGAACCCCTCGCCGAGGAGGTGCAGTTCGGACTGGTAGCCGGCGACGAGCGCCTCGGTGAGCCCGATCAGCAGGCTGCCCGCGAGGGCGCCCGGCGGGGACGCCATGCCGCCGAGGATCGCCGCGGGGAACGCCTTCAGGGCGATCTGCCCGGTCGTCCGTTCCAGCCCGGGGGCGGGGAACGCGGCGAGGAAGACGGCGGCGAGGGCCGCGAGCGCGCCGGCCAGGCACCAGGCGAGGGTGCGCACCCGCACCAGCCGCACGCCCATGAGGGAGGCGGCCTCGACGTCCTCGGCGGCGGCCCGCAGCGACAGGCCCCAGGAGGTGTACCGGAACAGGGCGAAGACCCCGGCGATGACGAGGGCCGAGACCACGATCGCGGCGATCCGGCTGTCCGCCACGGTGACCGGGCCCAGCGCGCTGACGGAGTCGCCCCACGGGTCGCCGAGCGACAGGAGGTCACCGCCGATGCGCCGGGACAGGTCGGTGAGGATGACGATGTCGACACCGATGGTGACGATGGTCTGCACATGGGCGGCGTGCGGGTCCGCTCCCCCGCCGGCCTGGAGCAGGAAGCGGTCCATGGCGCCGGCCACGGCCGCGGTGGCCAGGACGGACGCGGCGAGGGCGGCGGCGAAGCCGAGGTCGTCGTGGAGCACGGCGGTCAGATAGCCGCCGAGCAGCAGCAGCGAGCCGTGCGCGAAGTTCATGACGCCGGACGCCTTGAAGATGATGACGAAACCGAGGGCGACGAGGGCGTACACCGCGCCCAGGGCGAGGCCGTTGAAGAGGGTGTCCAGGAAGGTGGTCATGCCGCGTCCTCCTCGTCGGTGCCGGTGCCGAGGTAGGCGCGCAGCACCTCGGGGTCGCCCCGGACCTCGTCGGGGGTGCCGTGGGCGATGACCCGGCCGAAGTCGAGGACGGTGACCTCGTCGGCGAGCCGCATCACCAGGCCCATGTCGTGTTCCACCAGCACCACGGACAGGCCGAGTTCGGCCCGCACGGTGTGCACGACCTCGACGGCGCGGGCGCGTTCGGCCGCGTTCATCCCGGCGACCGGCTCGTCCAGCAGCAGGACGCTCGGTTCCAGGCACAGGGCGCGCGCGAACTCCACGCGCTTGCGGTCGCCGTAGGACAGCAGGGCGACGGGGCTGTCGAAGTGCTCGGCGAGACCGGTGAGTTCGGCGATCTCGCGGGCCCGTGCGAGGTGTTCGCGCTGCTCGCGGCGGGCGTGGGGCAGACGCAGCGCGCTGGCCGCGAAGCCGGCCCGGGACAGGGCGTGCCGGCCGAGCATCAGGTTGTCGGCGACGGTGCCCTGCGTGGTGACGATGTTCTGGAAGGTACGGGCCACACCGAGGGCGGCGATGCGGTGCGGGGCGAGCCGGGTCAACTCCGCCTCGCCGAGGCGTACGGTGCCCGAGGCCGGGCGGCACAGTCCGGAAAGGACGTTGAAGCAGGTGGACTTGCCGGCTCCGTTGGGGCCGATGAGCGCGTGCACGGTGCCCGGGGCGACGGTGAAGGACACCGTGTCCAGGGCGGTGAGACCGGCGAAGCGGACGGTCACGTCCGTCACGGCCAGTTCGGGCGGTGCGGTGGTGCGGACGGTCACGCGGCTCCCTGCCCCTCGGTGGTCTTCGTCGCGTCGCCGGCCTCCGGCGTCTCGCCCAGGTAGAGCCGGCGTACGGCGTCGGTGCGGGCGAGTTCGTCGGCGGGCCCGGACAGCCGGACCTCGCCGACCTCCAGGACGTGGGCGGTGTCGGCGAGGGACAGCGCCATGCCCGCGTTCTGCTCGACCAGCAGGACGGCGGTGCCCTGCGCGTGGATCTCGCGGACGACCTCGGCGATCCGGTACACCATCTGCGGGGCGAGGCCCAGGGAGGGCTCGTCCAGCAGGAGCAGCCGTGGCGCGGCCATCAGGGCGCGGCCGATGGCGAGCATCTGCTGTTCGCCGCCGGAGAGCAGCCCCGCGGCCTGCCGGGTGCGTTCGGCCAGCCGCGGGAAGAGTGCGAAGACCCGGTCGCGGGCCTCGTCGACCTGCGCCGGTCTCCGCCGTCCCAGGCCGAGGCCGCCGGTGCGCAGGTTCTCGTCGACGGTGAGCCCGGCGAAGACGCGGCGGCCCTCGGGTACTTGGACGACGCCGGCGCGCACGGCGGCGACCGGGTCGCGTCCGTGGAGTTCCGTGGCTCCGTAGCGGATCCGGCCGGCCGTGACGGCGCCGCGGTGCAGGCGCAGGGTCCCGGACACCGCGCGCAGCAGGGTCGTCTTGCCCGCCCCGTTGGCGCCGAGCAGGGCGACGACCGAGCCGTGCGGGACGGTCAGGGACACGGAACGCAGGGCGGACACGGCCCGGCCGTAGGTCACGTCGAGGGCTTCGACGCGCAGCGCTGGCTCGTCGTCCGGTGGTGCTTCGGGCATCACGTCTCCTCGGATCCGTGCCGCGGGGCACGGGTGCGTCGGGGGGAAGGGCAGCCCACGACAGCACGCCCGCGACCGGCCGGTACAGGCCCCCGCCCCAGGTCGCTGCGCGGTCCCAACGGGGCTGGCCCGGGGTTGTGCGGGTGCCCACCAGGGCCCTGCCGATCGGGTGTCCGGGCTCGCCGCTCCCCCTACGAGCTGCCCAGGATCTCCGCCCCGCGGTCCCGTTACTCCTGCTCCGTGAGCATGCCGGACGCGCGGTTCGTCCAGGGTGGCCGGGCGGGCGGCGACGTGGCCGGCGGAGTCCGGCGGGGGCGGGGTGCCGGCGGCGCGGCGGTGGCCCAGCAGGTCGGCGGGGGCCGTGCCCTGGTCCGACTCCTCCGCCGTCCGCGTCGGCATGTCGTGGCCGTAGCGGACCAGCCGCCGGTCCGTCATGACGAGGACCCCGGTGCCGCGGCTGTGGGACCCCATGGCGAGCATCTCCACGGTCTCGCCCTCGCTCAGCACCTCGGGCAGCCGCCGTACCGGGCGTGCCGCACACCGAGGGAGGCGGCACGGAAGGCCACGGCGTCGATCCGCGTCCGCGGGCCGCCGCGCGGCCGGGGCCGAGGCACGGGCGGGAGGGGCCCCGCGCCGGTGTTCACCGTCAGCCGTGGCGCTTCCGGGAGTGCACCACCCGGGCCCGGCCGCGCATCTCCGTACGGCGGCCGGGGCGGGCGCGGCCGGTCAGCCGCGCAGCAGGCGCCGGGCCGTCAGGGCGAGGCTGATGTCGACCACGTCGACCGGGCGGGCCAGGGAGCGGCCGGTGAGCTGTTCGCAGCGGCGCAGGCGGTTCAGGACGGTGTTGCGGTGGCAGTACAGGCGCTCCCCGGCCCGCTGGGCGGAGCCGTCGCAGTCGAACCAGGCGGTCAGGGTGTCCAGCAGGACGTCCCGGTCGGCCGGGTCCAGGCGCAGCAGCGGGCCGAGCACCCGTTCGGTGAGGGTGGCGCCCAGCTCCGGGCAGGAGACCACGAGGGCCTCGGGCAGGTGCTCGGTGAGCCGGACCGTGCCGCCCTCGGGCGGGCAGATGCCGAGCGCCAGATCGGCGAGGCGGCGGGCGTCGCCCACGGCGGCCAGGCCGGACACCGTGCCGCCGACGCCGATGCGCCGCCCGGGCACGCCGTCGGCGGTCAGCCCCAGCGCCTCGACAGGGTCGCGGCCGTCCGCCTCGTCCCCCTCGTCCCCTTCGTCGCCGACCAGGACGATGCCGTGGTCCACTTCCCCTCCTGAGTGCCAGTACACGCTCGCACCGGGTGGTACGGCGGTGGCGCGGACGCCCGCCGGCAGCTGGGGCCGGCCGCCCGCGACCGCGACGACGACGTAGCGGCCCTGTTCCGGCAGGCGCAGGCCCTCGGCGGTCTCCGGCAGGTCGGCGATGCGGCTCGTGCCGTCGAGGAGGGCGGCCGCGAGGAGCCGCACCCGGTTCTCGCGCCGCCAGGCCAGCTGCCGTTCGGCGTGCCGGTACGCCTCGGCGACGATGCCGCAGTGCTCGTCGACGAAGTCCCACACGTCGGTGGCGACGTGCACCAGGAGCCGGACGTCCTCGGGCGCCGAGCGGGACGTCTCCTCGACCAGCCGCTGCCAGACGAGGGAGCCGCCCAGCCGGAACGCGTGCAGCAGGGCGTCCAGGGGCAGTCCCTGCTCGGCCCGCGTGACGCCGATCCGCCAGGTGCAGCGGTGCGCGGCGTCGCGGGTGCCGCGCGGGTCGAGCAGGGAGGCGACGCTGTGCCGCAGGGAGCGGTGGGCCTCCTCCCAGGCGGCGCCGTGGTCGTGCGCCAGCGCGGTGCGGTACGCGGGTTCCTGCTCGCCGAGGACGGCCAGGAGCCGGTCGGTGAGTGCCGGGAGGTCGTCGAGCAGGACGCGGGCCGCCCGGTGCAGGACACGCAGCGCGTCGGCGTCGATCAGCGACCGCAGGCGCGGGGTCCGCTGCCGCGGGACGGGCACCGGCCCGGTGCGGATCATGGCGCGTGTGCGTACTGCAGGATGCATCGCGGTCCTCCCCCAGCCTCGGCTTCCCGGCAGGGCTCCGGCGCCGGGCCGGCTCAGCGGCGTCCGGCGGGGTGCGCTGCCCATGCGGCGGTCGCCACCCGAATCGTCCTGCACCGAAGGATGACATACCGTCCGGTCGGTCCCTAGGGGTGTGCAGGCGCATTCTTCGGCCGCCGCCCGTCGCGGCCGCCCGTACGGGGGCCGTCCCGGCGTGGATCACCGGTCCTCCTGGCCGACCATGAGCGCCAGTTCGATGCGGGAGCGGACACCGAGCGCGGCGAAGACGTTGCGCAGGTGGTAGTCGACGGTGCGGGTGCTGACGGCGAGGCGCTGGGCCACCTCGCGGTTGGTGGCGCCCTCGGCCACGTACCGGGCGACGCGCAGCTGCTGCGGGGTGAGGTGGGCCAGGCCCGCGGCCCGCTCGGTCCTGGACGCGGCACCGTTGGCGCGCAGTTCCCCGCGGGTCTGGTCGGCCCAGGCGGCGGCGCCGCAGCGCTCGAACCCGACCAGGGCGGCCCCGAGGCGGCCGCGGGCCTCGCGCAGGCGCCGGCGCCGGCGCAGCCAGCGGCCGTACAGCAGCTCGGTGCGGGCGCGCTCGAAGTCGCCGCCCGCCTCGTCGTGCAGGGCGAGCGCCCGCAGGTAGAGGGCGTCGGCCCGGTCGCCGGGGGCGAGCAGGGCCCGGCAGCGGGCGAGCTGCGCCGGGGCGTGCGGGTCGGCGCCGAAGGCCGCCCACAGCGCGAGGTCGCCGACGACCGTCCGCGCCTCCTCGGGGTGCCCGGCGAGCACCGCGGCCTCCACGAAGCACGGCACGGCGAGCATCCAGACGGCGAAGTGCCCGCGCCGGGGGCCGGGTCCGACGAGCGGGCCGAGCCGGTCCGCGGCGTCCAGAGGGCGCCCCCGGGCCAGGTCGGCGCGGGCCACGGCCCATTCGGCGAGGGTCGCCGCCTGCGCCAGGCCGTGCCGGCGGGCGACGGCGAGGGCGGCCGCCGCGTACCCCTCGACCGCGCTCGTGTCCCCCTCGATCGAGGCGGCCAGGGCCAGCATGGCGTGGTGGCTGGCCGCGGTGTTGCGGTGCCCGGCGACCGCCGCGGCCCGTACGCCCTCCTCGGCGTGGGCGCGGGCCTGCGCGTGGCGGCCGGCCCGCAGTTCGCCGTAGGCGAGGTACTCCAGGGCCCGCGCCTCCGACGCGGCGCAGTCCGCGTTGCGGGCCGCGGCCAGGGCGCGGGCGCCGGCGGCCCGGGCCTCCCGGAGGTCCCCGAGCAGCAGGGCCGCGGACGCCGCCCGCAGCAGGCGTTCGGGCCGGTCGTCGGTGCGGGCGCGGTCGAGCACCCGCCGCAGCGGGCCGGCGGCGCGCTCCGGGCGCCGGGCCAGCAGCGCGCGCATGCCGTCGCGGTGGTCCCGGAGGAAGGCGTCCTGGGGCCATCGCGGGCCGGAGGGGGCGTCCGCCGGGTCCTCGCCGTCGAGCGTGCTCAGGCAGGCCGTGATGTCGCCCGCCGCCCAGGCGGCCTCGGCCGCGGACATCCGGGCGGCCTCGGCCTGTGCGGGGGCGTCCGCCGCCAGCAGGGACGCGGCCAGCAGCAGGCTCTCCCGGGCGTCGTCCACCGGTCCGTCGAACAACTGCTCTCCGCCCCGGGCGAGTTCGAGGCGTCCTCGGTCGACCACGACCGACCCGGCGCCGTCCTCGCGGGAACGGCCCCTCTCCGGGGGAGCCGTTCGCGCGCTGCTCCTGTCTGTGGTCATTCCCGTGACGTTACGGGCGCGTAACGCGACGCGGAAGGCCCGCGTCCGTACGGGGACCGGGCCACAAACGTGACTTCACCTGCGGGTTGACCAAGGAGGCGGGGTGGCGGGACTGTGCCGGCGCCCAGCCGTCCGCGCCGGGGACCGTGCCCGGGCACAACGGGGCGGTGGACGCCGTACGCGCGTCCACCGCCCGAGTGCGGGGGAACGTCAGGAGGTGTGGGGGCAGTTGCCCCGGTACTCCTCGATGGTCAGGCTCGGCCCGGGCAGCGGGCACAGGAACTGCTCGTAGCGGGTGTCGTTGTCGATGAACCGCTTGAGCCAGGAGATGCTGTACTTCGCGATCGTCGTGTTCGACGAGTTGGGCGTGAAGTGGGTCGCCCCGTTCAGCTCCAGGTACGCCCGGTCGAGGCGCGAGGGCAGGCTGGTGTAGAACGGCTCGGCGTGCGAGGCGACCGGGGCGACGGTGTCGCCGTCGGCTCCGACGATCAGGGTCGGTGTGGTGAGCTCGGGCCAGGTCTTGTCGACGTTCCACGGGGTCAGCGGGATCGCCGCCTGGAGCGACGGCCGGGTCTTGGCGGCCTCCAGGCTGCCGCCGCCGCCCATGGAGTGGCCCATGACGCCGAGGCGGCTCGCGTCGATCCGCCCCCGTACCGCACTGCGCTCGGTCAAGTAGTCCAGTGCGGCCAGGAGTTGACGGCCCCGGGAGTCGGGTTGGTCGACCGTGGTGAGCGTGTCGATGGTGAACACCACGAAACCCTGCGAGGCGAGCCGCGGTCCGAGCCAAGCGATCGACGACTCGTACGCCGTGAAGCCCGGGGAGACGGCCACGGCGCCGAAGGTGCCGTCGCTGGTCGACGTCGGGTAGTAGATGGTGCCGCCGCCGAAACCGGTGACCGAGAGCGAGGACACGGAGGTCTGCGACACCGCGTACGGGCCGCGCGCGGCCTCGATGCCGGCCGTGGTCGGAGCCGGTCCGCGCTCGTAGGGGTTGTCGGCGGCGTGGGCGCCCGGACCGCCGAGGGTGCCGAGTCCGACGAGCGCGGCGAGGGCCGCGGCGGCGCCGGCGAGGCGTCCGGTCCGGCGCCTCGCGGGCGCGGTGCTGTGGGGGTGCAGTTGCACGGGTCGTCCCTTCTGTCGTGGCGGGCGGCCGCCCGCCACGGGCACACGGGACATGGGGAGTCGGCCGTGTGCCCGCGGCGGGGCCCGCCGTGGGCTGGCCGTGTCACTGTCGGGGACGGTGCGGCCCGCGCGGACCGGCAATGTCACCGGTCTCGTGGCGCACACGACGCGCCATGCGCCGTTTCGCTGCGCGGCGGCCGAGGAGCGGCCAAGCTGGGGCCCGGAACGTCCGACCGCAGGAGCAGGGAGCCACCGCATGTCACTCGCCCGTGTGCACAACTTCTCGGTCTCGCTCGACGGCTTCGCCACGGGTGAGGGACTCAGCCGCGCGGCGCCGTTCGGGCACGCCGGGGAGCGGCTGCACCAGTGGATGTTCGCCACCCGCTGGTGGCACGGGAGAAGCGGCCAGGAGGGCGGGAACAGCGGCCCCGACGACGCGTTCGTCCGGCGGTTCGAGCCCGGGATCGGCGCCGAGATCATGGGCGCCGGCAAGTACGGCTATCCCGGCTGGCACGAGGACCCGGAGTGGAAGGGGTGGTGGGGGCCCAATCCGCCGTTCCACACTCCGGCGTTCGTCCTCACCCGGCACACCCGGCCGCCGATCGCCATGGAGGGCGGCACCACGTTCCACTTCCTCGACACCTCCCCGGCCGTCGCGCTGGAGACGGCACGCGAGGCCGCGGGTGGGCAGGACGTGCGGATCGGCGGGGGCCCCACCGTGGTCCGGGACTTCCTCGCCGCCCGGCTGATCGACCATCTGCACGTCGTGGTCGTGCCGATCGTCCTGGGCCGGGGCGTCCGTCTGTGGGACGGGCTGGAGGACCTGGAGAAGGACTACGCCGTCGACTCCGTCACCACGTCGAGCGGTGTCACCCATCTGACGTTCGACCGGACCGGCCGCTGACCCGTACGGCACACGATCCCCTCAGGTCACCCGCTCTCCCGCCGGACACACCCCGGACGGCCTCTCTGGAGGCGCCGCGTGTGCGGTGGCCGCGCCGGGGCATGCGGACCTCCGGGAGGTCTACATGAACACGAGGGCGATGGCGTCGACCGGACGGCTGCGGGCCCGGCGTGCCGCGCGGGGTTCGGTCACGCGGGGGGCGGCACGAGCGGGGCTGGCCGCGCGAGGTGTGATCTATCTGCTGGTCGGGGCGCTGGCCCTGCAGGTCGCGTTCGGCGACACCGGCCAGCAGGCCGACCGCGGGGGAGCCCTGGCCGAGCTGTCGCAGCGGCCGTTCGGCGCGGTCCTGCTGTGGGCGCTGGGCCTCGGGCTGGTCGGCATGGCGCTGTGGCGGCTGAGCGAGGCCGTCTTCGGTTCCCTCGGCGAGGACGGGCGCAGCCCGCGCAAGCGGCTGCTGGCCGCGGTCCGCTGCGGGTTCTACGTCTTCGTCGCCTACTCCGTGCTGTACTTCGCCGCCACCCGGCACCAGAGCGGCGGCGGGTCGAGCGACAAGCAGTCGCGGGATGTCACCGCGCGGGCGCTGGAGCTGCCCGGCGGTCAGTGGCTGGTCGGCGCGGCCGGGATCGGTGTGGTGGCCGCCGGTGGCTGGATCGGTGTGCGGGCGGCCCTGCGCAAGTACCACGACAAGCTCCAGCTGGGCCGGATGAGCCGCCGCACCCGGCAGCTGGTCGACGTCACCGGCGTGGCCGGCGGGGTGGCGCGCGGCCTGGTGTTCGCCGTGGCCGGCGTCTTCGCGGTCCGTGCGGCGGTCGACTACGAGGCGGACCGGGCGAAGGGCCTGGACGACACGCTGCGCAGCCTCGCCGAGACGCCGCTCGGGCCCTGGCTGCTGGTCGGCGTGGCGGCGGGTCTGGTGCTGTTCGGGGTGTTCTCCTTCGCACTCGCCCGTTGGCGCCGTGTGTGAGCCGCGCCGCGCGGGAAACACGGGGCGAATGAGCGAATTCGAGATTCCGCAAGGCGACGGCCGGCCCGTGGACGTGTACCTGGACCTCCTGCGCATTCGGATGGACACGGAGGACTACCGCCTCCTGCGACGCCTGGTGGAGCCCGTCCTCCAGGCGATCGAGGAGGAGCGCCTGTCCAGCCTCGACCTCGCGCTCGACTCCGGGGCCGACGACCTGCCCCAAGAGGTCCGTGAGGAGGCCGCCCTGGTGATCGCCACCGCGGTCACCGGCCGCATGGACAACGAGGTGGTCGAGATCGACGTCGACGAGACCGGTCCGGTCCGCATCGTCACCGACGCCACCACCGCTTCCGATCCTGTCCGCCTCGGCGAGATCGCCGACTACATCAGGGAACGGCACAGGGAGACGGAGGAGCTGCGTGGCATCGCCGAGGTCAGCGGGCTCTCCACCGACTTCTGAACCAGAGCGAGGACGAGGGGTGTCCCTGGAGCTCCGGCTCCCCGGGCGCCCCTTCGGCATGCCCGCTCAGGACGCCGGTTCCCCCGGCGAGGTGCGGCGAGAGGCGGCGCGCGGAGGCGGTCGGCCAGCGCCGTGACGCCCTCCGGCGGCCATCGGGAGGTCCGGTCGCCGACCCGCGCCCGCGGGGTCGTGTTCCGGCCACGGGCCGCGACGCAAGATCGTCTCCCTCTATCCTTCCGCTGCCTGCCGTCGACGGCAGGCCCAGGACGGACGGGGGACGACATGACATACCGGCGCGCGGCGATACCGGCACTGGCCGGGGCCGTACTGATCACGCTGCTGCTGTGGTGGGCGGGGGCGAGCGCCCACGCCCTCCAGCTCCAGGGCGCCACCCGCGCGCTCGGCATCGAGTCCGTCCTGGAGCTGCGGCGCTGGCTGGCGCCCTGGGCCTACGACCCGTCGGTGCTGACCTCCCCCGGTGACGACACGGGGGTGAGCGGGGCCCCCGCGTACTCGGATCTGCGCCGCACCGGGATGCAGATCAGGTTCGTGGCGCTGTTCGTCCTCTACGGGGCCGGCGCGCTGCTGCTCCTGCGCAGGATGCCGCCCTCGCACGGGCGGACGCCCGGCACGCTGCTCGCGCTGTGGGCGTGGGGGCCGGTGGCGGGGACGCTGGCGGTCGCCGTCTCCACGCCGTGGCTGATCGCCTCGGGCGGGCAGGGCAGCTACCGGTTGCTGCCGCGGCTGGCGGCGGGCATCGAGTCGAGCGGACCGGTGGCGGTGCTCGCGGCCCTGCTGACCGCCGGGCTCACGGTGCTGGTGGGACGAGCGGCCGCCCAGGACGGGGAGACACCGCCCCGTTCCGCGGTGCCGGCCCGCCCCGCCCGCCTGGCCGCCTCGCTGGGCACCGCGGTGGTCGCCGTGTCCCTGCTGATCCTGTCCTACGACCGGGTCACGGCCCGCATCCACACCGCCTTCAGCGGCACGGGACGGCTGTCGGAGCCCGGCGATCTGCTGCGTCAGTGGCTGATCCTCGGCGTTTGGTCGGGCCCGGCGGGCACGCCGTTCGGCGACTGGCTGGTGTACCGGCTCGTCGACGTGCTGATGCTGGCGGTGGTCTGGTGGTCCCTGCGGCTGCTGCCGGGCCTGCTGACGCGGGCCACGCTCCCCGCGATGGCGGTGGGCGGCGTCTGCGCGACGGTGCTGGCACTGCTGACGGGCCAGGTGCTGCGCATCCCGCTCGACGACACGCTGGGCGTCTGGGGCCCGACCCACTTCCTGGCCGCCCTCGGCGCCCACGTCCCGGCCGCGCTCACCTTCGGGGCACTGGCGGGCACGGTGGCCTTCGCGGCCCTCCGCCTGACGGGCGAGCGCACCACGCCGGCCCCGCAGCCGGTGCCGGCCGCCTGACGTTCCCCGGGAGCGGCGGAAAAGCGAGGGGCGGCGGGCTCTCGCCGGACCCGGGGTGCCTGTAGCCGGCCCTCAGGCGTCCCCGGCCGTCGCCGTCCGGTCGGCCTGGCCGCCCGCGCCCAGCGGGCCGGTGTGGTCGAAGGGGATCTCCGCCTCCAGCCGGGGCATGACGCGGCGGGCCACGCGCGTCACGACCGGGGGTATCGCCGCGCGCACCGGCTGGGTCAGCCGCAGCCACGCCGGGGCGTAGACGGCCGTACGGCGGTGTTCGAGGCCGGTGACCAGGCGGGCGGCGATCTGGTCGACCGGGTACACCCGGCGTGCGGGCGGCGGCATGTGGCCGCGCAGTTCGCGCAGGACGGCGTACCGGTCGGCGTCCCGGATCATGTCGGTGTCGGTCCAGTTGAGGTAGGCGATGCCCACGCCGACCCCGCGGTGCGCCACCTCTGCGCGCAGGGAGTGCGCGAAGGCCTCGACGCCCGCCTTGGAGGCGCAGTAGGCGCTCATCAGCGGCGCGGCGCCGATCGCGGCGAGGGAGGCGACCTGGAGGAGGAACCCCCGGGTGTCGAAGAGGTCCGGCAGGAAGGCGCGTGCCGTGTGGGCGCTGCCGATGAGGTTGACCTCGATGACACGCGCCCAGTCGGCGGGATCGGAGGAGGGGAAGGGGCCGCCCTCGGCGATCCCCGCGTTGGCGACCACGGCGGACACGGGGCCGAGGCCGGACCGTATCCGGGCGGCGGCGGCCGCGAGGGCGTCGGGGTCGGTGATGTCGGCCTCGACGGCCAGCGCCGGTCCCGGCAGCTCCCCGGCCAGCGCCTCCAGTTCCGGCTTCTCGTGGCCCAGCAGGGCCAGGCGGGCGCCGCGTCCGGCGATGCGCCGGGCCATGGCGGCGCCCAGGCCGCGGGCGGCTCCGGTGACGACGACCGTCCGGTCGGCGAGCGGGCTGCTGCGCACGGGCGGTCCCTCCTCTCGGTGGCGGCCGGGCACGGCCGGCGTCAGGACTCCTCGGTCGGCGGCAGCGGCGTGTGGTGGGGGTGGCCGGGGGTCCGGCGCTCCTCCTTCATCTCCGCCTCGAACAGGTGGTCCGTGCCGTCGGCGAGCTCCCGCAGCACACTCGCCTCCAGCTGCTGGAACGGCCGGTAGTAGGTGGCGTTGTAGGCCTCGATGATCTGGAACGTCCAGTGCCCGGGGATGACGTTGCGGCCGAGGATCTCCTCGCGGACCTTCCCGGCCCACTCGGGATGGCCGGCCTCGCGCAGCAGCTCGACCGCGCGGTCCAGTTGCAGGTCGGCGGTCCCGGTCAGCTGATGGAAGTCGTAGAGGCGGCCGCGGGCCCGCTCGGTCGTCTCCAGGGCCTTGGAGAGCGCTCCGAGGGCCTCGACGGTCTTGTCGTCGACCCCGGCGGGGCGGGGCCGGATGCGGTCGCGGGTCGTGGGGGCGTCGTCGTGCGCGGTCATCGTTCTCCTCGACGGCGTCGAACGGTCGGCGGTGGGTGCGGGTGCGTGGTCATCGTCGCGTGCCGGTGCGGTCGCGGCCGCTCAGGAAGCGCTGGGCGCGGGCCAGCCCGGGCGGACGGTTGCGGTGCAGGGCGGCGCGTGCGGCGTTCGCCCCGGGCGCGCCGTGCACTCCGCCGCCCGGGTGAGCCCCGGCGGAGGCCAGGAAGAGCCCCGGGACGGGGGTCTCCGGGCGCCCGGTGCCGGGGACGGGGCGGAAGAAGAGCTGCTGGTGCATGGCGGTGGTGCCGCCGTTGATGGCGCCGCCCACCAGGTTGCCGTCGAGGGCCTGCAGGGTCGGGGGCGCGAGGAGGCGGCGGGCCCGGATCAGCCGGCGGAAACCGGGGGCGAAGCGTTCCACCTGGCGTTCCATCCGGTCGGCCATGAGCTCCTGGTCCTTGGCGTTCCAGATGCCGGTGATGTTCTCGTCAGCGGCGTCGGCGCGGATGTCGTGGGGCACGTGGGTGTAGGCCCAGGCGGACTCGGTGCCCCGCGGGGAGCGGGAGGCGTCGGAGGTGGTCATCTGGCCGAAGAGCAGGAAGGGGCGGTCGGGGACCTGCCGCATGGCGATCTGCGCGGCGAAGCGGGTCAGCTCGTCCACGCCGTCCGCGAGGTGCACGGTGCCGGCGCGGGCCGCCTCCTCGGCCTGCCAGGGAACCGGCCCGTCGAGCGCCCAGTCGACCTTGAAGGTGGCGAAGTCCCACTGGAAGCGCCGCAGGTCGTCCAGCAGCTGCGGGGGCAGGTGCTCGGGTTCGACGAGGTCGCCGTAGAGGGCGGGCACGGCCAGGTCGGCCAGGACGGCCCGGCGGGCGGCCACGGTGTCGCCCGCCGCGGTCCGTACGCCGACGGCGCGCCCGCCGCGGACGAGGACCCGCTCCACGCGCTGCCCGCAGCGCACCTCGCCGCCGAGCGAGCGCAGGCGCCGCACGAGGGCGTCGGTCAGCGCTCCGGACCCGCCGGCCGGCACCGGGAAGCCGTACGTCTGGCCCAGCATCGTCATCAGCCAGCCGAAGCCGCCGCTGCCGGCCGACTCCGGGGCGAGGTCGGCGTGCAGGGCGTTGCCGGCCAGCAGCAGCCGGCCGCCCTGGCCGCGGAACTCCTCCTCGCCGAGGCGGCGCACCGGCAGGATCATGCTGCGGGCCATGCGCAGTCCGCCCGCGACCCGCAGGCGCCGGGCGAGCCGCACCGCCGCCCGCACCGGCGGGAACGGGGTGAACAGGGTGTCCAGCAGGTCGGGGCGCAGTCGCTCCCAGGTGTCGTGCAGACGCCGCCAGGCGTCCCCGTCGCCCGGTGCGAACGTCTCCAGGGACGCGGCGGTGACGTCGACGTCGCGGTCCAGCAGGGCGCAGCGGCCGTCCGTGAGGGGGTGGGCGACGACGCTGGGCGCGTGGCTCCATCGCAGTCCGTGGTCCTCCAGACGCAGCCGGGTCACGACCGGCGACGCGGCGGCGAGCGGGTAGAAGGAGCTGAACACGTCGTTGACGAAGTCGGGGTCGACCCCCCGGTCGTGGCGGACGGCGCCGCCGGGCTCCGGCTGTTCCTCCAGCACCTCCACGTGCCATCCGGCGTCGGCGAGGACATTGGCGGCGACCAGCCCGTTGGGGCCGGCGCCGATCACCACGGCGTCAGGCATGCCCGGCTCCGTGGGCCTGCGCGGGACTGACGGTGTCCTGCCGGCCGGGCCGCTCGTCCGGGTTCGCCTCGCTCTCGCAGAGCCGTGCGAGACGGGCGAGCATGGTGCGGTGCCGGAGCTGGATCAGCACCTCGAAGCCGGCGTTGTGCAGCAGGCCGCCGGCTCCCTGGAGAGGGTGCTCGTCCACGATGACCAGGGTCTCCTCGCCCCACGGCCGGACGTCGATCGAGATGCGGGCCGTGCCCAGCGGGCCCGCCTTGGCCTCCAGCTCCAGGATGCGGCCCTCCTCGTAGCGGCGGACGACCGTCTCGTTGGTCAGCCGGGCCGGGCCGATCCTGATCTCGAAGCGGATCGCCGAGCCCGTCCGCGGCCACTGTCCGCGTACGGGTTCGGACCGTGCGGTGCCCACGACCCACTCCGCGTACCGGGTGCCGTCCGCGAGGACGTCCCAGACGGCACTCGGCCCGACGTGTATCAGACGATGGCGTACGGCCACGGAGACCTCCAGATGCCAGGACCGCGTCGACGGTCGACTCCGACGCCCCGAGTTCCCGCACTCCGGGGGTCCAACCGGCGCCGTATGCTGCCCGCGCACGCAAGCGACGGGAGGCCGTGATGACGGAGGCAGCGGAGACCGGTACGACGGTGGCCGAGGTGATGGCCGAGCTGACCGCGCTAGAGGACCCCGGGGCCCGCGCGGTGAACGAGCGGCACGGCGACGACCACGGCGTGAACCTGGGCAAGCTCCGCGCGGTCGCGAAACGACTCAAGACGCAGCAGGAGCTGGCGCGCGGGCTCTGGGCGACGGGTGACTCGGCGGCGCGGCTGCTGGCCCTGCTGATCTCCCGCCCGAAGGCCTTCGGGCGGGACGAGCTGGACGCCATGCTGCGGGAGGCACGCACCCCCAAGGTGCACGACTGGCTCGTGAACTACGTGGTGCGCAAGAGCCCGCACGCGGAGGAGCTGCGCGTGGCCTGGTTCGCCGATCGGGACCCCGTGGTCGCGAGCGCCGGCTGGGCGCTGACAACCGAGCGGGTCGCGAAGCGGCCGGACGGCCTGGACCTGCCGGGACTGCTCGACACGATCGAGGCGGAGATGAAGGACGCCCCGCCGCGCCTGCAGTGGGCGATGAACCACTGTCTGGCGCAGATCGGCATCGAGCGCCCCGAGCACCGTGCGCGGGCGATCGCCGTCGGCGAGCGGCTGGAGGTCCTCAAGGACTATCCGACCTCCCCCGGCTGCACCTCGCCGTTCGCCCCGGTGTGGATCGACGAGATGGTGCGCCGCCGCGCGGAGGGGTAGCCGCCCCCCGCGCGTGATCTTCCGCACAAGGGAAGGGAGTGGACCGGCCCGGGCGTCAGGGGTGATCGTGAACGGCATGACGGACCACCGCTCGCCGCAGACTCCCCGCAACGATTCCGCCGAGGCGCGGGAGGTCCGTCGCTTCTGGGAGGGGCTCGGTCTGCCCGGTCTGATCGACGTCCACACCCACTTCATGCCGGAGCGCGTGCTGCGCAAGGTGTGGGCGTACTTCGACGCGCTCGGGCCGCTGACCGGCGGCGTCGAGTGGCCGATCACCTACCGGGCCGAGGAGCGGGAACGCGCGGACCTGCTGCGGGACTTCGGGGTGCGGGCCTTCACCGCGATGCTCTATCCGCACAAGCCCGGCATGGCCCGCTGGCTGAACGGCTGGGCCGTCGACTTCGCCCGCCGCACCCCCGGCTGTCTGCACACCGCGACCCTCTTCCCCGAGCCCGGGGTGCAGACGTACGTGCGGGAGGCCGTGGAGGCGGGCGCGCGGGTGTTCAAGGCGCATGTGCAGGTGGGGGCGTACGACCCGGCGGACGACCTGCTGGACGCGGCGTGGGGACTGCTCGAGGAGGCCGCCGTCCCGGTGGTGATCCACTGCGGTTCGGGACCCGCGCCCGGCAAGCACACCGGGCCCGGCCCGATCGGGCGGGTGCTCGCCCGCCACCCCGGACTGCGGCTGATCGTCGCCCATCTGGGCATGCCGGAGTACGAGGACTTCCTGGATCTCGCCGAGCGGTACCCGCAGGTGCGCCTGGACACCACGATGGCGTTCACCGACTTCTCCGAGAACCTGATGCCGTTCCCGCGCCGGGCGCTCCCCCGCCTGGCGGAGCTCGGCGACCGCGTCCTGCTCGGCTCCGACTTCCCCAACATCCCCTACCCGTACGCGCATCAGCTCCGGGCGCTGGAACGGCTGGGGCTCGGGGAGGAGTGGCTGCGGGCCGTGTGCCACGACAACGCCGCGAAGCTGTTCGACCTCCCTTGAGTCGTAGGGCTGTTCGGCGGCCCTGAGCCGCAGGGCTGCTCGACCTCCCTGAGCCGCAGGGCTGTTCGGCGTCCGGTGGGCCGTGCGGGTGCGGAGCGCCCCGGCTCGCCCTCACCGCACGGTTCCTCCCAGGTGACTGGTGCGCACACGCTTCCGTGTGGTTACCTGGGTCCATGACCGTGCTCGTGACCCGCCGCCACGTTGACTACGTGCGTGTCACCACCACGGCCTGTTCCGTCGTGAGCTGACCTCGTCCTCCGACGTTCGAACCCTTTTTTCCACCGCTCAGCGTCGACGGCTGACCCCTGCCCGGCTCCGGGAGGGGTCCCGTCGGCCCGCGGTCTCTTCACCCTCCCCTTTTCCCGTCCCAGGCATCGCCGCACCCGCACCCAGGGAGAGCCATGAGCCAGCCCATCGACTCCGTCACCGCCGGCCACACCCCCGAGGACGACCACACCGGTCCCGACACCTCCGCGTGGTCCTTCGAGACCAAGCAGATCCACGCCGGCGCCACCCCCGATCCGACGACCGGCGCCCGGGCGACGCCGATCTACCAGACGACGTCGTTCGTGTTCCGGGACACCCAGCACGCGGCCGACCTGTTCTCGCTGGCCGAGCCGGGCAACATCTACACCCGCATCCACAACCCCACCCAGGACGTCTTCGAGCAGCGCGTCGCCGCCCTGGAGGGCGGGGTGGCCGCCGTGGCGCTCTCCTCCGGGCAGGCCGCGGAGACCCTCGCGATCCTGACGCTGGCGGGCGCCGGGGACCACATCGTCTCCAGCGCGTCGCTGTACGGCGGCACCTACAACCTGTTCCGGCACACGCTGCCCCGGTTCGGCGTCGAGGTGTCGTTCGTCGAGGACCCCGACGACCTGGACGCGTGGCGTGCGGCGATCCGGCCCGGCACCAAGGCGCTGTTCGCGGAGACGCTGGGCAATCCGCGCGGCAACGTCCTGGACGTACGCGCCGTCGCGGACGTGGCGCACGACGCCGGGGTGCCGCTGATCGTGGACAACACCGTGCCGACCCCCTATCTGCTGCGGCCCCTGGAGCACGGCGCGGACGTCGTGGTGCACTCGGCGACCAAGTTCCTCGGCGGGCACGGCACCACGATCGCCGGTGTGGTGGTCGACGGCGGCACCTTCGACTTCGGGGCGCACGCCGAGCGGTTCCCGGACTTCACCGAGCCCGATCCCAGCTACCACGGCCTGCGGTACTGGCCGGCGCTCGGCCCGGGCGCCTTCGCCGTCAAGCTGCGGGTGCAGCTGCTGCGCGACCTCGGGCCCGCCCTCTCCCCGCACTCCGCCTTCCTGCTGCTCCAGGGCGTGGAGACGCTGAGCCTGCGGATCGAACGGCACTCGGCGAACGCGCAGGCGCTGGCGGAGTGGCTGGAGCAGCGCGACGAGGTGGCCGCCGTCCACTACCCGGGCCTGGAGTCCAGCCGCTGGTACGAAGCGGGCCGGCGGTATCTGCCGCGCGGCGCGGGCGCGGTGCTCTCCTTCGAACTGCGGGACGGCGCGGAGGCGGGCAAGCGGTTCGTGGACGCCGTCGAGCTGTTCAGCCATCTCGCCAACATCGGGGACGTGCGCAGCCTCATCATCCACCCGGCGTCCACCACCCACAGCCAGCTGGACGCCGAGCAGCTGGCGGCGACCGGCACCTCCCCCGGCCTGGTGCGCCTGTCGGTCGGCATCGAGAACCTCGCCGACCTCAAGGCCGACCTGGAGGCCGGGTTCCGCGCGGCGAAGGGCGCGTCCTGAACGCCATGACGACCCCGTCCCCGGTCCCCCTCCCGCCGGCCTCCGGGGCCTGGCGGGAGGGGGACCCGCCCGGGCGCCGCCGGTGGCACGTGCGCGAACGGCCGCTGGCGCTGGAGGCGGGGGGTGAACTCCCCGCTCTGCGGCTGGCGTTCGAGACATGGGGGCGTCTCGCGCCGGACCGGCGCAACGCGGTGCTGGTGCTGCACGCCCTCACCGGTGACTCCCACGCGGCGGGCCCGGCGGGGCCCGGGCACCCGACGGCGGGCTGGTGGGACGCGCTCATCGGGCCCGGGCGCGCGCTGGACACGGACCGCTTCTTCGTCGTGGCGCCGAACGTGCTCGGCGGCTGCCAGGGCAGCACGGGCCCCTCGTCGGCGGGCCCGTCCGGCCGGCCCTGGGGCGGCGACTTCCCGTTCCTGACCCAACGCGACCAGGTCGCGGCCGAGGTGGGACTCGCCGACGCGCTCGGCGTCGAACGCTGGGCGCTCGTACTGGGCGGCTCGATGGGCGGGATGCGGGCGCTGGAGTGGGCGGCCTCCCACCCGGAGCGCACGGACGCGCTGCTGCTGATCGCCACCACGGCGACGGCGAGCGCCGAGCAGATCGCGTGGGCCGGCGTCCAGACGCACGCCATCCGCTCCGACCCCGCGTGGCGGGACGGCCACTACCACCACACCGGGACGGGCCCCGACGCCGGTCTGGGCCAGGCCCGGCGGATCGCCCATGTGACCTACCGCAGCGAGCCCGAACTCCAGTCCCGCTTCGGCCGTGCGCCCCAGGCGGCGGAGGACCCGTGGGACGGGGGGCGGTACCAGGTCGAGTCCTATCTGGACCATCACGCGGCCAAGCTCGTGCGCCGCTTCGACGCGGGCAGCTACGTCGTCCTGTCCGAGGCCATGAACAGTCACGACGTGGGCCGCGGCCGGGGCGGGGTACGCGCCGCCCTGCGCCGGGTGCGCGCCCGGACCCTGGTCGCGGCGGTCGACTCGGACCGTCTCTACCCGCCGTCGCAGCAGGCCGAGCTGGCGGCGGGCATCACCGGCGCGGACGCCCCGCGGGTGATCGAGTCGCCGTACGGGCACGACGGGTTCCTCATCGAGACGGAGCAGGTCGCCGGGCTCGTCCGGGAACTGCTGCCCGCACCGCCCCGGCCTTCGGAGCCGCCGCTCCCCCAGCCCTCCGCCCGACCGACCCCGTCACCCCTTTCCCAGGAGCACGCATGACCATCCAGGACACCCCCACCGACCTCACCGCCTTCACCGCCGCGTGGGAGGAGTGGCACCGGCAGAAGGACGCCTCACTCGCCCGGGAGCACGGCTTCCTCGCCGTCACCGGCCTGCACTGGCTGGACGCCGGGCCTCGGCGCTTCCCGGACGCGCCCGGCTCCTGGTGGACGGACGCTGACGGAGTGGGGGTCGAACTCGCCGAGGGGGAGGAACTCGTCGTCGGCGGCACGCCCGTGCGCGGACGGCACGGCTTCGGCGTGATCCCGGAGCGCGGCGGCGTCGAGGCCGTGTGGGGCGACGCCGTGATCGAGGTCGCCAAGCGCGGCGGCCAGGACCTGATCCGGCCCCGGCATCCCGGGAACCCGCTGCGCACGCGCTTCACCGGGACACCCGCCTACGCGCCCCATCCGCGCTGGGTGGTCACCGGTACGTACACGCCGTTCCCGGAGCCGCGGCCGACCACGGTGGGCGCGGCCGTCGAAGGGCTCCAGCACGTGTACGACGCGCCGGGCGAAGTCGGTTTCCGCCTCGACGGCACGCCGCTGCGGCTGACCGTGTTCAACGGGCACACGCCGGGCAGCCTCCAGGTGCTGTTCACCGACGCGACGTCCGGGGTGACCACGTACGCGGCCAACCGCGCCCTGCACATCGACGCGCCGGCCGCCGACGGCACGGTGACCCTCGACTTCAACCGCGCCACCAACCTGCCGTGCGCCTACACCGATCTGGCGACCTGCCCACTGCCGCCCGCCGAGAACCGGCTGCCGGTGCCGATCGAGGCCGGCGAGCGGATCCCGCGCGAGCGGACGGGGCCGATCGCGCAGTGACGCAGCCGGCCCGGCGCGTGCTCCTCCTGCGCGCCGGGCCGGTTGACGCCCGCTCAGCCCAGGCCCCGCACCACGTACAGGCCGCCGACGCCGGCGGCCAGGGCGCCGAGGAGCAGGCGCAGCGCCCGCTCCGGCAGCCGGGGCTGGAGGTACGCGCCGAGGTAGCCGCCGATCAGACCGCCGACGCCGCAGGCCAGGCCGAGGGACCAGTCGGGGGCGACGTCGCCCGGGCCGGTGAGCGACAGCACGGCGAAGGCCGCCGCACCCACCACGGACGTCGCGAAGGTGGACGCGAGGGCGGCCGGGGCGACCACGGCGACCGGCATGCCGCTCCCCACGAGGACCGGACCGAGCAGGGAGCCGCCGCCGATGCCATAGATCCCGCCGACGATGCCGACCGCCAGGGCCAGCGCGGTGACGGCGCGCGGCGACGGCTCCGCGCGCCGGGGCGTCCGGGCGGGCCGCAGGGTGCGGGCGACGAGCCACAGGCCCAGCGGGGTGAGCAGCCCGGCCACCAGGAGCCGGAAGACGGTGGCGCCGGGGACGGCGAAGACCCGTACGCAGGCGCCGATCACCACGCCGGGGAGGGTGCCCAGCACCAGCAGCCGTACGAGAGGTCCGCCCAGGGTGCCCTCCCGCCGGTACCGCAGGAGGGCGCCGGGGCCGGCGACCACGTTGTAGAGCAGATTGGTGGGCGTGACCGCCGGGCTGGGCACGCCGAACACGCTGAGCTGCACCGGCAGCAGGAACACGGCGCCCGACACCCCCACCGGCGCCGTGACGAGGGCGATCACCAGACCGGCGGCGAGACCGTACAGTTCCGTCGGCCCGTTCATCCCGGCTCCTTTCCGTGGCCGGGAACTGTATCCGTGATTCAGCCGCGGCGGGCCGCCCACACCTGGCGGCGGGTGCGCAGCGTCAGGTCGGGGCGGTGCAGGAGGCCGTCGGGGCTGCCGGGGTCGAGGAGGGCGTCGAACGCGGCCAGGTCCCGGGCGTCCAGCGTGGCGGCGGCGTTGCCGCGCATCCGGGTCCAGCCGGCGAGGGCGTAGCGGCGTACGGCCTCGGGGGCGGGCGGGCCGATCTCCACGTCGACGGTGCGCTGTCCGGCGAGGGTGAAGCCGGCGTGCGTGAGCTTGTCCCCCCAGTCGGCTCCGCGATGGGGGAGGCGGGCGGCGTGGTGGTGGTCCCGGGCCCCATGGAACCGCTCCTCCAGGCCGGGCGCCTCCCGCGGGGCGTCCGGCGGCAGGAACCGGGGGAAGCCCGCCAGTTCGACGACGGCGAACAGCCCTTGCGGCGCGAGCAGTTCACGCACCTGACGCAGGGCGCGGTCGGGGTCGGCGAGGTGGTGCAGGGAGGCGGAGGCCCAGACGAGGTCGGGGGGGTCCAGGCCGGGCCACGGCGTCGCGTCGAGGTCGGCCTCGACGAGGCGGACGCGGTCGGCGGCTCCGGCCGCGGCGGCGTGCTCGCGCAGCCGGTCCAGGTGCGTGGTGGAGGCGTCGACGGCCGTGACCCGGGCCGTGGGGAAGCGTTCGAGCAGGGTGAGGGTGCCGGCTCCGGTTCCGCAGCCGAGGTCGAGGATGTGCCGGGGGGCGGCCTCGACGGGCAGCCATGCGGCGATGGACGCGGTGTGCCGGGCGAGGACGTCCGCGTCCAGGTCGAGGATCTCCGCCTGGTCGCTGGCGTGGTGGTGGCCGGTGTGCTCGGCGGGGGCGCCGGCCCGGCAGTGTGCTGGGGTGTGGCTCATGGCCTCACGCTAGGTGCGCCCGGCGACGGGGACGGTCCGCGTGCCGGGATGCGCAAACCGCTGGACCGTGCGTATGCGCGGGACGCAAGACGTCACGACGCCGGACGCGTGTCCCGGCGGCCCTGGTGGCCGCGGCGGGCGTCGCGGTCGAAGATGCCGAGGATCTCGCAGGGCCCGCCGTCGGCGCCGATGGCGTGCGGCAGCATCGTGGGGAACTCCGCCGCCTGGTCGGTCTCGACGCGCAGACGCCGGTTGCCGAGGAGCAGGACGGCGGTGCCGGAGAGCACGACGAGCCATTCGCGGCCCGGGTGCGCGCGCATCTGCGCCGGGTTGTCGGGCGGCGGGCCGGTCAGGCGCCGGCGGACGACGGTCATGCCCGGTTCCGCCCTGACGGGCCAGCGCTTCTGGGTGTGGGCCGCGTCGACGGTCGGGTTGACGATCACGTCGTCGGTGGCGGTCTCCACGAGCTGGTCGAGGGTGGTGTCCAGGGCCCGGGCGAGGGTGACGAGCTGGTCCAGCGCGAGCCGGCGCTGCCCGTTCTCGATCCTGCTGAGCGTGGACTGGCTGACCCGGGCGCGGGTGGCCAGCTCCTCCAGGGACCAGCCCTGGGCCACGCGCAGGGCTCGGATGCGTCTGCGGACCAGGGTGTCGAGGTCGCCGTCGTCTTGCGTCATGGGCAAGAGCGTATGCGGTTCGGAAAAGGGGCCCCGGAGGAGGGCGGGGGCTCCCCGCCTGTCCGCAGGGGCCCCCGCCCGCTGTCACACCATCTCCTTGACCGCCTCCGCCGGCTCGGTCTCGCGCCGGGCGAGGGAGCTGGGCCACCACGCCCGCCGCCCGATGTCGATCATCAGCGCGGGGACCAGCAGGGAGCGGACCACGAGGGTGTCCAGCAGGACGCCGAAGGCGACGATGAACGCGATCTGCACGAGGAACGCCAGCGGGATCACCATGAGGGCCGCGAAGGTCGCGGCGAGCACCACGCCCGCGGAGGTGATCACGCCTCCGGTGGTGGTCAGGCCGCGCAGCACACCCTCCCGGTGGCCGTGCAGCAGCGCCTCCTCGCGGACCCGGGACATCAGGAAGATGTTGTAGTCCACACCGAGGGCGACCAGGAAGACGAAGCCGTACAGCGGGACCGAGGCGTCCGTGCCGCTGAAGCCGAGCAGGTGCTCGAAGACGAGCGTGGACACCCCGAGCGTCGCCAGGAAGTTCAGGGCCACGGTCGCGACGAGCAGCACCGGGACGAGCAGGGAGCGCAGCAGGAGCATGAGGATCAGCAGGATGATCGCGAGCACGACCGGCACGATGACCGTGCGGTCCCGGGCGGCGGTCTCCTGGGTGTCGTACTGCTGCGCCGTGTAGCCGCCGACCAGGGCGTCGGCGCCGGGGATCGCGTGCACCCCGGCGCGCAGCCGCTCGACGGCCGCCTTGGCGGCGTCGCTGTCGGCGGCGGCCTTCAGGGTGGCGTCGACGCGGACGCGTCCGTCGACGACGAGGGGGTCCCCGCCGCCGGGCCGGCCGGACGTGGAGACGGCGCCGGCGGACGCCACGCCCTCGGTCTTCTCGGCCGCGGCGGTCACCTCGTCCACGCGGTCGGCGGCGGCGATGATGACGGCCGGATTGCCGGAGCCGCCGGGAAAGTGCTCGCCGAGCGTGCGCTGGGCGGCCACCGACGGCGCGTCGTTGACGAAGATCTCGTCGAGCGGCACGCCCTTGGAGGACAGCTGGGGCGAGAAGGCCGCGAAGACGGCGAGGATCAGGACGGTCACCACCCAGGTGCGGCGCGGCCGCCCGTCCACCGTGGCGGCGACCCGGCGCCACACGCCGCGGCCCTGCGCGGACTCCTCGGGTGGCCGCGGCTTCGACGGCCAGTAGGCGGCGCGCCCGAGGAGGGCCAGCACGGCAGGCAGGAAGGTGAGCGTGGAGAGCACGGCGCACACGATGCCGATGGCGCCGACCGGGCCGAGCGCGCGGTTGTTGGTGAGGTCGCTGGCGAGCAGGGCCAGCAGGCCGAGCGCGACGGTGGCCGCGCTGGCGGTGATGGCGCCGAAGGAGCGGCGCACCGCGGCGAGCGCGGCGGCGGCCCGGTCCGCGCCGCGGGCCAGTTCCTCCCGGAAGCGGGCGGCCAGCAGGAGGGCGTAGTCGGTGGCGGCGCCGATCACCAGGATGGAGAGGATGCCCTGCACCTGCCCGTCGACCCGGACGACGTCGTGGTCGGCCAGGACGTAGACCACGGCGCAGGCCAGCCCGAGGGCGAAGACGGAGCCGAGGATGATCAGGAGCGGAAGCAGCACGCTGCGGTAGACCAGCAGCAGGATCACCAGGACGGCGCCGAGGGCCACGCCGAGGAGCAGCCCGTCGATGCCCGCGAAGGCGTCCGACAGATCGGCCTGGCCAGCGGCCGGGCCGGCGATCTGCGCCGTGGTGCCGGACACGCTCCCGGCGGCTTCCCGGACCGAGTCCAGGGTGGGCCCCAGGTCGTCGCCGAGGTCGGGCCTCAGCTGGACGACGGCCTGCAGCGCCTCACCGTCGTCGGAGGGCAGCGCGGGCGAGGGGCGGCCCACGATGCCGGGCTCGCCGGCGAGTGCGGCGACGGCCCGGGTGGCCTCGGCCTGCTCGGCCCTGGAGACGCGCTCACCGTCCGCCGTCCAGACGACGACGGCGGGCAGGGTCTCGGACTGGTCGAAGGCCTCCCGCTCCTCGAGCACCTGGGTGGACTCGGCGCTCTGGGGCAGGAAGGAGGCCTGGTCGTTGGTGGCCACCTCGCCCAGCTTGCCTGCGTAGGGTCCGAGCGCGCCGCCGACGCCCAGCCAGACGAGCAGCAGGACGGCAGGGACGAGCCACCGGGCCCAGCGCGGTGCGGTTCTCATGAGCATCCCAAGCGGTAGTCGAGTTAACTCAATGGCAAAGTATCTCAATCATTGAGTGATCTTATACTGCACTCATGAGCGGTTCCGAGGTGCCCTCCCCCACTGTTCCGGCGGACGACCCGACTGGGTTGCAGTCGTTCGCCGTCCTTCTGCGCCGGATGAACAGCGAGTTCAACCGCATCGCGCAGGAGTTCGCGCAGGCGCAGGGACTGCATCTGACCGACATGCAGGCGCTCATCGCCATCCTCGACGCCGATCCCGAGGCCGGCCCGATGACGCCCGGCCGGCTGCGCCGGCAGCTCAACCTGACGTCCGGAGCCGTCACGGCGTGCCTCGACCGCCTGGAGCGGGCGGGGCACATCCACCGCGTCCGGGCGGCGGGCGACCGCCGGGTGGTGCACCTGCACTACGCCGAGCCGGCGAAGGCCGTCGCCCGGGACTACTTCCGTCCTCTGGCGGAGCGCACCGCCGCGGCCATGGGCCGCTTCTCCCCCGAGGAACTGGCCGTCGTCGTGCGGTTCCTGCGCGAGCTGAACGCCGAGTTCGCCCTCCTGCGCGGCGGCCCCGCCTGACTCACATGTCCAGGACGACGTCGGTGCGCGGCCGGGAGCAGCAGATGAGGGCCTGTCCGGCCGCCGGCGGCTCGAGGGGCGCGGGCGCGTAGCCGACCTCGCCCGACAGGACCGGGGTGACACAGGTGTGGCACACCCCGGTCCGGCAGCTCCAGCGGGCCGGTACGTCGCAGGCGTCGGCGAGTTCGAGCAGGCTGCGTGCCCCGTCGGGGAACGGCGTCGTCACACCGCTGCGGGCGAAGGTGACCCGCGGTCCGGTGCCGGGCGGGCCGGGCGGCGGGTGCGGGGACGGGGCCGCGGTCCCGGCGAGGCCGGGGGTGACCGGCGGCAGGGTCGCGAAGAGTTCGGTGTGGACGCGGGCCGGGTCGACGCCGGCGTCGGCGAGGGCCCGCCCCATGTCGGCCATGAACGAGGCGGGCCCGCAGACGTAGGCGCTCGCCCCGGGCGGCACGCCGAGGGCCCGGACGGCGTCCGGGGTGAGGCGTCCCGGGGACGCGTGGCCCCGGCGGCGCTCCCCGGGGGTGGCCGCGCTGTAGAAGACGTGCTCGTGCGCGTGCGGCAGGGCGGCGAGCACGGCATGGGCCTCGGCGGCCAGGGGGTGCTCGCGCGGGCCGCGGGCGCCGTGCAGCCACCAGACGTCCCGGTCCGGGGAACGGGCGGCGAGCTCGTGCAGCATCGCCAGGACGGGGGTGACGCCGATGCCGGCGGAGACCAGGAGCACCGGTTCCGTACCGCCGTCCAGGACGAAGTCGCCGCGCGGCGCCGCGACGTCGAGGACGGATCCCGGCCGCAGCGCCGTCGTCAGGTAGCCGCTGGCGGTGCCGTGCGGTTCGCGTTTGACGCTGATGCGGTAGCCGTCGGCGCCGGGCACCGCGGAGAGCGAGTAGCTGCGGATCGGTGCGGACGGTCCGGCGCCCGGGACCCGCACCGTGAGGTACTGGCCGGCCCGGGCGTCGGGCAGCGGCGTCCCGTCGGTCGAGGTCAGGCGGAGGGAGACGACCGTGTCCGTCTCGGCGACCACGTCGGACACGCGCAGGGTCCGGAACCCGTCCCAGGCGGGCCCGTCGGCGGCGGGCTCCCCGTCCTCCGCGGCCAGCAGGTCACGGAAGGAACCCTGCCAGCCGGGGCTGAGCGCGGGGATGGCGAGCGCGCGCCGCAGCAGGGCGGGGTCCCGGCCGGGGAGATAGAGCAGGGCGTCCGTGTCGGCGACGCTGAGCGCGCCGGGGCCGGACCGGGTCCGGACGATCGGGTCGCCCGCCCGGATCAGCCCTTCCCGGACGACCCGCATGTAGAAGCCGGGCCGGTGGTGGGCGACGAGCAGCGCGGGCATCTCGGGTACGCCCAGCCGCAGTCCGACGCGGTAGCAGGTCACGCGGGGCTGGGTGACCTCGAACTCCGCCTCGCCGATCCGGTAGCGGTCGCCGATGCAGACCTCGTCGTCGGGCAGTCCGTCGACGGTGAGGTTCTCCCCGAACTGCCCGGGGACGAAGTCGTCCCGCCCGAGGTACCGCTGCCAGTACCGGTAGGAGTCGATCTGGTAGACGAGCACCGCGCGCTGCTCCCCGCCGTGGCCCTGGGTGTCCCCCTGGCCGTCGCCGTCGAGGTTGAGCCGGCGGGCCATCACCGGGCCGGGCACGGGGTGCTTCCACACGCCCGTGCGGACGGTTCTGCCCTGCCAGGGCACGTCCTTCGGCATTCCCACGTTCACCGACAGCAGTGAGGGCATCCGGACACTCCTTCCGGTACCAGTCAAGACGGTCCGGCGGGCGGGCTCATGTCGATCACGGCCGAGCAGTCGCCTCGCGCAGCGGGACGCGGCCGCCGCGCACCCGCCGGGGCCGGAACCGGACCCGGCGCCCGGTGCCGCCTTCGTCCCCGGCGGCCGCCGGTTCGTGCCACTCCACCGTCGCCTCACCGCTGAGGTGCAGTGTCCGGCCGGTCGTGAAGTCGAGGAACAGCAGGGCCGCGGCCGGGTCGACGGTGAGGTTGCCGAGGCTGGTGAAGAGGTTGTTCCCGGCGTAGTCGGGCCACCAGAGCTCCCCGCCCTCGATCCGCACGAAGCCGGGAGCACCGCCCTTGTGGGAGGCGTCGATGCCCCGAGTGGGATGGGTCGTGCCGAGGAAGAAGGTGTCGGCGCGCGCGATCAGTTCGCGGTCCCGCTCGTCGAGCGCGCCCCGGACGGCCGCGGGGGCCGATGCGCCCGCCGGGGCGGTGGTGTCCGGGGCGAGGAGGCGGGGGCGGATGTGGGCGGGGCAGTTGCCGAACGCCTGCTCGGCCTCGATGGTCAGCTCGCCGTCCGTGCCGTCCGTCAGCCGGCCGTTGACCCGGATGCGGCGGCGCAGACCGAGGTCGATCGCGAGCAGCCCGGCGGGTTGCGGAACGGGCAGGGCGTGCAGCGGGTCATCCGCCGGGGGCGCGGCGGCCACGGTGAGGGTGGTGCCGTCCCCGTCCAGGAAGCCCGGCTCCCCGGTGAGGGGGGAGGTCCACAGCGTCCCGTCCCGGTCGCGGGCGGTGAGGACGGCAAAGGTCCGCGCGGCGAGGGCGGCCCGCAGCCCGCCGCCCAGCCACGGCGGCCGCAGCATGCCGTGCAGCCGGGCGGCCTCCTCCGTGGCGCCCGCCCGTGCCTGGACGGCGCGCTCCCCCTCATGGAAGCCCGACGTGTTCATGGGGACCGTCTCCTCTCCTTCTGCCGTCGCTACGGTGCACGCGGTCATCCCAGGGCGCGGTCGAGGAAGTCGCGCATGGCCCCGGCGACGGCGCCCAGGTGCGATTCCAGGGCGAAGTGCCCGGTGTCCAGCAGACGGACCTGAGCGCCGGGCAGGTCCTGCCGGAACGCCTCCGCCCCCGCCGGGCCGAAGATCGGGTCGTTGGCCCCCCAGACGGCGAGCAGCGGGACCTGCGTGTCGCGGAAGTACTGGTGGACCTTCGGGTAGAGGGCCACGTTCGTGAGGTAGTCGCGGAACAGCTTCAGCTGGATCCGGTCGTTGCCGGGCCGGTCCAGCAGAGCCAGGTCGTGGGCCCAGGTGTCGGGGCTGACGAGGCTCGGGTCCGGGACACCGGTGAGGTACTGCCACCGCACACCCTCCAGGGTGAGTGCGGTCCGCACGGGGGCCTCGGTGTCGGGGCCGGGGTGCTCGCCGTAGGCGAAGACGTCCTTCCAGAACGACGGGACGAGCCCCTGCTCGTAGGCGTTGCCGTTCTGGGTGACGATCGCGGTGATCCGGCCGGGGCTCCGCAGGGCGAGGCGCCAGCCGATCGGAGCGCCGTAGTCCTGCACGTACATCGCGAACCGGTCGACGCCCAGCTGCCGCAGCAGCCCCTCGGTGACGTCGGCGAGCGCGTCGAAGGTGTACGGGAAGTCCTGGAGCGCGGGCATCGCGGACCGGCCGAACCCGATGTGGTCCGGGGCGATGACGTGGAAGCGGTCGGCGAGCGCCGGGATCAGTGCGCGGAACATGTGCGAGCTGGTCGGGAAGCCGTGCAGCAGGACGACGGTGGGCGCGCCCGGGTCGCCGGCTTCCCGGTAGAAGACCTCGAGGCCGTCGACGGTGGCGGTGCGGTGGTGCACTGTGTACTCCATTGCGCTAACCCCTCTGGAGCCGTTCACCGGTTATACGCACAGTCGACCACGGCCGACCTAACCTGTCAACATGGTTTTAAGGGTTACGATCGAGAGGTGGAGGCACGTTGTAGCCTGCGCAGGGCGAACAGGCGGTGAGGAGGCGGTATGGAGAGCGGACACACGGAGCAGGACACGTTGCTGGAGCTCCTGAACAGCACCCCCGTGACCGACGGCTCCCCCGAGGACCTGCTGGCCGACCCCGGGTCCGCCCGCGCCTGGCAGCGGGCACACGGCGGCAGCGGCACCGCCGCGGAGCGCCGGCATCTCGTCGAGGCACGCGACCTGCTGCAGCGGGTGGTGCGCGGCGACGTCCCCGCCACCGCCCTGGGCCCGCTGCTGGAGGGCGTGACGTCCCATCCCCGCGTCGACGCCGACGGCGTGACCTGGGAGCCGAGGCCGCCCGCCGACCGGCGGCTGGCGGTGCGGGCGGTACTGACCTGGGGCGCGCTCCAGGAGGCCATGCCCGGCAGGCTGCGCCCCTGCGCCAACGACGAGTGCCGGCGGTTCCTCCTGGACCGCAGCAAGACGAACAAGGGGCGCTGGTGCTCGATGGCCCTGTGCGGCAACCGCATGAAGGCCAGGCGCCACTACGAGCGCACCCGCCGGGCGGCCGCCCGGCAGCACGACTGACCCGGACGACGGTCAGGCCCCGCCCCCACCACGGCCGGTGGGGACGGGGCCTGACCCCGACGCGCTCTGCGGATCCGTCAGCAGGTGCGGCCGACGTAGTGCGCGCCCTGGATCTTGGCGGCGGAGCCGAGCCAGGTCCGGCCCGGCGCCACACAGCGCTCGTAGTCGGCGGCGTAGGCGACCCGCACCTGGATCACCACGCGGGAGCCGTCCGACGTGCAGTGGTTGTAGTAGGCGTCGGAGCTGGTCTCGTAGAACCCGCAGGGGTCGGCGGCGGCCGGGGCCGCGTGGGCGGTCACCACGCCGAGGGAGGTCAGCGCGAGGGCGGCGGAACCGAGGACGCCGGTCAGCGTACGGCGAAAACTCAAGGGAACTCCTTGGCCGGTGCGGGCGGCGGACCGGACATCCCCCGCCCGCCGATGGGTCGGTACGGCCCTCAGCATTCCGCCGGGCACCCGGCGCGCCGGGCCCCGCACGCCCCGTTCACCTGGTGAATCGTTCGGCCCTTGGGCCGTTGGGATGATCTCGGCCGGCGCGCCCGGCGGACTCCCCCGGCTCCGTGTACGGCCGTCACGGCAGGATCGCGTCGACGTAGCCGCCGTCGACCCGCACCGCCCCGCCCGTCGTGGCCGACGCCTGCTCGGAGGCGAGGTAGACGACCATGTTGGCGATCTCCTCCGGTTCGATCAGGCGATGCAGCAGGCTCTGCGGCCGGTACTCGCGCATGAAGGCCCGCTGCGCCTCCTCCCAGGGCAGGTCCTCGCCCACCAGCTCGCGGACGAAGTTCTCCACGCCGCCCGTGTGGGTGGGGCCGGCCATGACGGAGTTCACGGTGACCCCGGTGCCGGCCGCCCGCTTGGCGAACCCGCGGCTCACCGCGAGCAGGGCCGTCTTGGACATGCCGTAGTGGATCATCTCGGCCGGGGTCACGACCGCCGAGTCGCTGGCGATGTTCTGCACCCGCCCCCAGCCGCGCTCGATCATGCCGGGGAGGTACTGGCGTGTCAGCCGTACGGCCGACAACACGTTGACGTCGAAGTAGCGCCGCCACTCCTCGTCGCTGATCTCCAGAGGGTCGGCGGAGCCGAAGATGCCGAGGTTGTTGACGAGGATGTCCACCTGCGGCAGGAGCTCGGCCACCCGGTCGGCGCCCTCCTGCGTGGTCACGTCCGCCGCCACCGGGACCAGCCGGGCACCCGGCGCCCGGCTGCTGAACTCGGCGACGCTGCGCTCCACACGGTCCCGGCTGCGGCCGTTGACCCCCACCCGCGCCCCCGAGCGGGCCAGCCCGACGGCGATCGCCGCGCCGATGCCCTGGGTGGAACCGGTCACCAGCGCGGTGCGGCCCTTCAGATCGATCTGCATGCCTACAGCCCTTTCCCGTGTCCGTTCGTCGGTCTTCGGGTACCCCGCGGCATCCGTTGCGTACGCCCTCTACACGCACTGGCTCTTAAGGCGCGCTTGCAAGCGGACGCGGGCCGGGCAGCGGCACGCCTCCGGCCGCCGGGACGGACTCCCGGCGGCCGGAGCGGTAAGGGTGACGGGGGCTCAGCTGAAGGGTTCGAGGGTGACGGTGGCCTGGCGCGGGTCTCCGTCGTGGACGAGGGACTCGTGATGGCCGACGTCGTCGAAGGCGAACGCGTACGCCTTGCCGTCGGCCATCTGGGAGTGGATCACCCGCGCGTAGTGGTTCGTGACGGCGTCCCTGTAGAAGGCGTCCGCGGAGGTGTCCGGCTGGTTGGGGTTGACCAGCAGGGTGGAGCGGTGGAATCCGGCGCACAGGGTGCGGGAGATCGGGCCGCGCACCTGGTCGTTGGGCGCGTCGAGCTTGCGGTGACAGCCGAAGACGGAGGAGGCGTCCGGCTTCTCGAACTGGGTGACGACCGCGCCGGCGCTGTTGGTGAAGCGCATGAGGCCGCCCGAGACCCGGCCGAAATACTTGGTGTTGGGCTGGTCGCCGAACGGCGTCACCGTCAGGGTCGCCGAGGAGTACTTCTGCCAGACCCGGTTGATGTAGTCGTCCAGCACCGAGGCGGGCAGCGCGCCGGTCTCCAGGCCGTACAGCGGGGACAGGGCGCGCAGCACGGTGCCGTCGGCGCGGGTCTGGATCAGGTTGCCCCAGCCGCCGGGCTGGTTCCTGAGTCCGTTCAGCACCGCGTTGTAGCCGCCCGCCTTGAGCTTGCCGGCGCTCGCGGTGCTGCCGTCGGGGCGCTGCACGCCGACCGAGTACGGCGCGGAGAACATGTCGACCTGGGTGCTGTTGAGCCACAGGCCCCCGTCGTTGAGCGTGTACTCGGACCAGTTGAACAGGATGTCGCGGTTCGGGTCGCTGGGGTTCTGCACGGCTGGCTGGACGAGCCCGCCGGTGGTCAGCTTGAACACCAGCTTCCGCCCGTACGAGAAGTACACGCGGCCGGAGAACTTCGGCATCCGGATGGTCGTGGACTGCCCGGCGGCGGGACCCGGGATGGAGGCGTCCGGCGCGGGGGTCGGCGGGTTCCCCCCGGCCGGCCAGGGGTGGAAGGTGCCGTTCGCGTCGGCCCAGCCCTGCCGTCCGGTCGAGAGCTCGGTGCCGAGGTTGTAGATGTACACCTGGTCACCGCGCGCCGAGTTGTTGGTGATCTTCAGCGGGATGGTCGCCGGGACCGCGGCGTGGGCGGGTGCGCCCGTCCCGGTCGCCAGCAGCGTCCCGCCGAGGATCGTGGCGAGGGACAGGCCCGCGGCCGCGATCCGGCGTTCGAGTGTCTTCCCCATGCTCCGTCTCCGTTCGACTGGGGGATCGAGCACGATCTGAGAGCGCTCTCAGCGTCCCGCCTTGGTCTGGACCTGTCAACGACTCAACCAATATCGACTACGGCCGAAATCCGTACGGGGCGCGGGAGTCGGGTGCCGGCAGGCGGCGGGCGGCGGGCGGTCAGCGGCCCCGCAGGGCGCTCGCCGTCTCCCCCGTCCGCTCGCGGAGCAGGACGCGGAGCGTGGTGGCGTGCTCGTAGCCCACCTTGCGGGCCACCGCCTCGAGCGGGAGGTTCGTGGTGCGCAGCAGATGCGAGGCGCGTTCCACGCGCAGGTCCTGGACGAAGCGGACGGGCGAGGTGCCGAGGGTGCGGCGCACGACGCGCTGGAGGGTGCGCTCGCTGACGCCGACGGCGCGCGCCGCGTCGCCGATGGACAGCGGTTGGTCCAGGTGGGCCCGGGCCCAGCGCTCGAAGGCGGCCAGCGTCGGATCACTCTGCGCGAGGGCCGAGGAGATCGTGTACGCGGCCTGGGAGGGCCGCTCGTCGACGACCAGATAACGGGCGACGAGGTCGGCGAGGGCGGGGCTCCTCATCCGTACGACCGCCAGCGCGAGGTCGACGTGGCCGAACGCCGCGCCGGCGGTCGTCACCCCGTCGGAGGTGGTCACCATGCGGGTCTGGTCGAGCGTCACCCGCGGGTAGCGCGTGCGGAAGTACGGCGCCAGCCACCAGCTGGTGGTCGCCCGGCGTCCGTCGAGCACGCCCGCCTCGGCCAGCAGGAACGTGCCCGTGCAGGCCGACGCGACGGCCCCACGGCGCTGCCGCGTCTCGGCCACCAGCTGCCGCAGGGGCGCCCCGGCCGGACCCGAGACCTGTGCGAGGAGAGCGTCCGGGCGGCGCTCGGCGAGCGCCGGGACGATCAGCAGGTCGGCGTCCTCCGCCGTGGAGACGGGGCGGGTCTCGACCAGGTGCCCCGCGCCGGTGCGGATCCGCCGGCGGAAGCCGACGGTGGACACCGTCCAGGCGGGCGGCGGTTCGGGGAGCTCGTCGCGCATCGCGTTCGCCCCGTCGAGCACGTCGAGCAGGGCCGAGAGCCCTGAGTCGAATACGCCGTCGTACGCCAGCACCGCCACATCCATGTCGGGAACGGTATCGGACACGCCGTTCCCGACGCTGTCCGGATGCCGGGCCGCACCCTAGATTCAGGGGGGTCCGGACGACATCCGGTGCCCGGTACCGGCACCCCTCCCGTCACGACCCTCACGAAACTGGAGCACCACATGAGCACGTTGGGACTGCTGGCCCGGATCGAGGCGAGGCCCGGGCAGGCGGAGAAGGTCGCGGAGCTGCTGCGGGACGCGCTGGAGCTGGCCCGGCAGGAGGACCACACGCTGACGTGGTTCGCGTTCCGGCAGGGCGAGACCACCTTCGGCATCTTCGACACGTTCGCGGACGAGCAGGGACGGCAGGAGCACCTGCGGGGCCGGATCGCGGCCGCGCTGACGGAGAACGCCGCGACGCTGCTCAGCGAGGCACCGGACATCCGGCCGGTCGACCTCCTGGCGGTCAAGCTCCCCTGACCCGCCGCCGGGGGCGGCGACGCCGCCCCCGGCCCTCCCCGGCCCGGCCGGTCAGGCCCGGGTCAGCCAGCGGTCCGTGACGGCCAGGGCCGCCGCCATGATGCTGAGCTGCGGATTCACCTCGGGGCAGCTCGGCAGGACGGACCCGTCCGCGATCAGCACGCCGTGCACACCGCGCAGGCGTCCCTCCGGGTCGGCCGGCGCCCGGTCCTCGTCGGCGCCGGCCGCGGCCGTGCCGGTGGGGTGGAACGCGGACACGTGCAGGTGGCGTACGGACACGTCCGCCAGCAGGGCCTCCAGTTCCGCCATGTCGCGGGCGCGGGGGGCGTGCGGGACGCCGGTCAGGACCTCCTCGGCCCCGGCGGCGAACAGCAGGCGGCCCATGGCCCGTTGGGCGCGCAGCAGACGGCCCGCGTCGCGGAGCGCCAGGTCGTAGCGGACCAGGGTGCCGTGCCGGCCGAGGACCCGGCCCGAGGGACGGTCGGCGACCATCGCCCCGAGTGTCGCCAGGTGCTCGGTGTCCTCCAGCGCGTGGCGCAGGGCGCGTCCGACGCCCGGCAGCACGAAGGAGCTCATGCCCGGGGGTGCGGCGGTGGCCTCGATGAGGATGCCGTCGGCGTGCAGTTCCTCCACCGCGACGCTCTGCAGGACGGCCCGCCCGCCGCCGACGGGGTTCGCGAAGCGGCCCGCGACGCTGACGGCGGGGTGGACGCTGAGGTTGCGTCCGAGGCCCGGATGGCCGCCCAGACCGGAGCGGCGCAGGAGTTGGGGGGTCCCCAGGGCACCGGCCGCCACGACGACCAGGGGGCTGAGGATCTCCAGCTCGCCGCCGTCGGGGCGGCTCACCAGGACGCCCGCGGCCCGGGGGCCGCCCGGCCGGTCGCGGTCGGTCAGGGTGCGCCGGACGCGAGCGCCCGTGACGATACGGGCGCCGGAGGCGCACGCCTCGGGCAGCACCGAGAGCTGGACGCTCTGCTTGGCTCCGGTGGGGCAGCCGACGACGCACTGGCAGGAGCCCTGGCAGCCGGGCGCGTTGCGGCGCAGGGGCCGCGCGGCCCAGCCGAGCCGCCGGGCCCCGGACAGGGCGAGTCTGCCGTTCTCGCCGAGGACGTCGAGCGGCTGCCGGGCGACGCGCAGGGTGCGCTCCGCCTCGTCGAGGTGGGTGGCGAGAGCGTCGGCGGCGGCGAAGCCGTGGGTGGTGCGCCAGCGGGTGAGGACGTGGTCCGGAGTGCGGTAGCAGGTGCCGGAGTTGACGACGGTGGTGCCGCCGACCGCGCGGCCGGTGGGGACGACCAGCGGAGGGGCGCCGTACGCGATCGTGGCACCGGCGTCCCGGTACAGCCCGGTGAAGCGGTCGAGCGGCGCCCTGCCCGCGAACGAGGCGGTGCTGTGGTGGTCGCCCTCCTCCACGACGACGACCCGCAGTCCGGCGCGGGCCAGCGTCCGCGCCGCCATGGCACCCCCGGCGCCGGACCCGACGACGACGGCGTCGGCGGTGGACCGGCGGGGCCAGGCAGAGGACGGCGTGCAGTCCAGCGGCGGGTCGTCGGCGGCGGGCCGCGCGGACGGGGCCCCGCGGTGCAGCATCCGTTCCGTCCCGGCGGCGAGCAGCACCGGCACCTTGAGCGCGTCGAGGACCGGCAGGGCGGTCCGGTGGGCGGCGAGGCGGGCCAGCAGGCGCTCGCGTTCTCCGGGGGTCAGCGTGGTGAGACGGCGGCCGGTGCGCGCCAGCGCGTACGCGTCGACGGCCAGGGCCGCGCCGTGGACGGCGGTGCGGGCGGAGCGCGGCATGGCGTCCAGCAGGGTCCGCAGGCGCCGCGGCACCTCCCGCACCCAGTCGGTGGTGCCGTCGTCGGCGAGGAACGCGGCGGTGAGTGCCGGCAGGGCGTCGTCCGTACGAGGGCTCATCGCTCGCCGACCTCCGCGTGGGCGGTGCCCGCCAGCCGCCAGTGCGCCTCCGGCCGCCACCTCCCCCACCAGCGTTCCAGGCGGACCTCCGCGTCGGCGCTCTCGCTGTTGCGGCAGACCGCGGCGGACCCGTCGGGGTCGGTGTAGTCCAGCGCCAGGGTCCGCTCCTCGGGCTGGGTCACCGTCACCCGGATCCGGCGCAGTCCGGCCCGGCCGGTCACCCGCCAGCGGGGCAGGGCGAGGTCGGCCGTGAACCGGCCGGCTCCCGCCCAGCCCACGGCGGTGCGCTCGGGGCGCCGGGGCCATGTCCGCCCGCCGCGCAGCAGGCGCAGGAAGACGAGCGGGGGCAGCCGGTCGAGCCCGGGGCGGGTGGACACGGCGGCGACGATCTCGAGGAGGTCGCCGCCGCCCAGGTCGGCGTGGAGCCAGGCCCAGCGCGCGGCGTTGCCGTGGCCGTAGATGCGGGCGCTCGCACCGAACGCGCCGTCGAGACGCAGCGGTTCGCCGTGGCCGTGAAGGACGGTCCCGGTGTAGCGGCAGCGGGAGGCCGGGAGCATGTGGCTGGCGGGCAGCCAGGGGTGGCGCCAGGACCAGCGGGGGAAGGTGTGCACCGGTGGGCCCAGCGGTGTCTCGGTGAGCGACCAGGTGAGCGGGCCGGCGCTGCCGGACAGCTTTCCGGGGGCGACGCGGACGCCGTCGGCGGTGAAGCCCTGGGGGGTACCGGTCGCGGGGACGGGCCCGAACCGGGCGTGCCGTACCGGGCCGTCCTGGGGGAAGACGGCGGCCCAGCCGTGCGCGTAGGCGGCCGAGCCGTCCGTGGGGGCGACGACTTCGTGGTGCAGCCAGACCCCGGTGCCGGTCGCCGGGTCGGTCAGGGTGGTGTACCAGACCTCCGTGCGGCCCGGCCGCCCGTCCCAGCGTGCCGCGAGGTGCCGTCCGGGGTCGTGCGCGGAGGTGCGGGGGAAGCGGAAGCTCGTGAGGAACGGCAGCAGCCCGGTGCCGAGCGGGAAGCGGAGCGTGCCCTGGCCGGTCGGGCGCCCTGCCTCGTGGAGGCTGTACGGCAGGACGGTCATCGAGGTGAGGGGCCGTGCCGGTGACAGGGACTTCCAGCCGTCCAGTTCGAGGCGCCGGCCCTGCAGGGTGAACGTGATCCGGTAGCGGATCCTGCGGCGGGCCAGCGGGGATATCTCCAGCTCCCCCACGGCCTCGGCGTCGTCGGCGCGTCCCGCGATCCGGACGCGTCCGGTGAGCCGGGCCCGGGTGGTGCGGTGGGGCAGCACCACCGTGTCGGCGCGGGCCACGAGGTCGAGGCGGACGGGGCGTTCGCGGTCCTCGCCGTCCAGGCGTACGCGGCCCAGAAGGGTCTCCCGGAACTCCGTCCCACGGGGGCTCACCGGTCCCCGCCCTGACTCCGGCCGGCGGAGGCCAGCCCTTCGAGCATGATGCGTTCCGTCGCGGACAGGTAGGCCCCGGCGGCCGTGCGGGCCGCGGTCTCGTCGCGGGCGGCGACCGCCTCGACGACGGGGGCCAACCGCCCGTGGGCGGCCCCGGCGTCGTGGAAGGGCCCCACCAGGGCCGAGCGGACCGGCAGATAGGCGTTGAACAGGGTGTTGGTCAGCAGGACGTACACCCGGTTCCCGGTGGCGCGGGCGAGCGCGCGGTGCACCTCGGCGTCCGCGAGCTGCGCGTCCTCGCCGCCGTCCGCCCCCGCGACGGCGGCGACGAGACGGCGCAGTTCGGCGATCTGGGCCTCGGTGGCGCGGGAGGCGGCGCGTTCGGCGATCAACGCGCCGATGCTGCGGCGCACTTCGAAGATCTCCCCGATCCAGTCCGGGCTGTGCCGCACCAGCATCGGGAGCAGGTCCGCCCCGCCCAGCCGCAGGAAGTCGCGGACGCGCGTGCCCACTCCGTGCCGGGTCTCCAGGAGTCCGGCGTGCACCAGGCGGCCGAACGCGTGCTTGAGGGTGGTGCGGTTGACGCCGAACTCGTCGGCGAGTTCCCTCTCCGGGGGCAGATAGCTCCCGGCGGGGTGCCGCCCGGCGAGGATCCGCTCGCGCAGGCGCTGCTCCAGTACGTCGACGACCGTCTCGCGCGGCAGTGCTTCCATCGAGACCCCCAGCCCGGTTGTGGTTCAGTGACTGAGCCACTGAACCACCGTGGTTGACTGGGCGTCAACAAGTCGTGCGCACACGGTTGCCGGGAGCCTCCGGTCAGACCGGGGTGCGCAGCGCGAGGAGGGCCACGTCGTCGTCGTTGTCGTCGGGACGGACGCGGCGCAGCACCTGGTCGGCGAGGACGGAGAGCGGCCGGTGCACGAAGGCCGCCGCGTGCCGGCGCAGGCGGTCCAGGCCCACGTCGATCACCTTGCCGTACTCCTCGACGAGGCCGTCCGTGTACAGCACGAGGGTGGAGCCGGGCTCCAGCACGGCCTGCGCGTCCGGCCGCGGGGCGCGCAGGCCCGTGCCGAGGGCCACACCGTGCCCGTCCTCGAGGAACCGGGCCACGCCGTCCCTGCCGATCAGCAGCGGCGGCGGATGTCCCGCGTTGGTCCAGGACAGCCGCCAGGTGCCGTCGTCCAGTGCCTCGATCCGGGCGAAGATCATGGTGGCCATGCGGACGTCGGTGATGTGCTCCATCGCCTCGTCCAGCCAGGCCACGATCCGGCTGGGGGGTTCGTTCTGCGACCAGGCGTAGGCCCGCAGCATGTTGCGCACCTGCGCCATGCCGGAGGCCGCCTCCAGGTCGTGGCCGACGACGTCGCCGATGGCCAGGGCGGTCGCCCCGTCGGACAGCGGGAACGCGTCGTACCAGTCGCCGCCCACCTGCGAGGCGTCCGGCGCGGGCAGGTAGCGGGCCGTCATCTCCAGGCCCGGGACCCTCGGCAGCTGCGGCAGCAGATGGTTCTGCATGGTCTCGGCGACCTTGCGCTGACGCTGGTAGAGGCGGGCGTTGTCCAGGGCGAGCCCGGCGCGGCGCGCGATGTCCTCGACCAGCGGCAGGTCGGCGGAGGTGTAGCCCACCGGGTTCTCGGCGCGGCCCAGCGTCAGCGCGCCCAGCACCTCGCGGGTGCCGCGGATGGGGGCGATGGCCGCCGAGTGCATGCCCGTACGGTCGAACAGGTGGCGCTGCTCGACCGCGATCCCGGAGTCTGGGGTCCGGTGGTACCGCTCGGGCCCGGTCACCGTGGACGCCACGCCGCGCAGGGCCCTCGACAGCGGCCACTGGGACTCCTCCAGCACGGGCGGCATGGGCCCCTCCAGATCCTCGTGCCGCTTGATGGCCGCGCCCTCCGCGTGGGCGACGACGTCCCGCCACACCTCGTCGCGCTCGGTGATCAGGTCGACGATCACCCAGTCGGCGAGCCGTGGCACGACCAGCCGGATGAGCCGGCGCAGCATCTCGTCGGTGTCGAGCGTCGAGGTCAGCTGGGCGGTGGCCTCGGCGAGCAGGGCCAGCCGTTCCAGCTCGGTCAGGGTGGCGGTCGGCGCCTCCGGGAGCGGGCCCGGCTCCTGCGCGGGCTCCTGCGCGTGGAAGATCACCAGGGTGCGGCCCCCCTCGCCGTCGAATGCGTACGGCGTGATCAGCCAGCTGATGGGGAGGACGGAACCGTCGGGGAGCGCGAAGTACTCGCCCGCGCCCTGGGCCGACCTGCCCTCGTGGAACGCCTGGCGCATGGCGCACTGGCTGTGCGGCAGCGTCTGGCCGTGCGGGCCGCGGTGCAGCAGCTCGTGGGCGTCGTGGCCGACGAGTTCCTCCGTGGATCTGCCGAGCATGAGCTCCGCCTGCGCGTTCACCGCGATGATGCAGCCCCGCTCGTCCACGACGTAGGCGCCGGCGCCGACGGCGTCCAGGGCCCGGGACAGCTCGGCGGGCGCCGGCGCCACAGCGTCGTTACGCCCGGTCTCCGTGTCCTGTGGCCCTTCCACGTCCTGCCTCCCTGCGATCGGTCCGGGTGTCCCCGCCGCGGTCCCGAACCCCCTGTCGAGCCACGCCGCCCCGCCCCCGGTGTGCCCTCCGTGTGCCCCCGGACGACCGAAAGGCACCTTCCTTGCGCGGCCGGCCTCGGGACCGGAGGATCCATGGCCACACGATACGCACGCCGAGGCGGGGAGGAGCAGGGATGGAACCGCGGACGAGGGGCCGGCCGCGCGGGCTGTTCGTCGGACTGTGCACGCTGGACGTCGTGCAGTTGGTCGACCGGGTGCCCGCCGCCGACGAGAAGCTGACGGCACGGGACCAGCTCGTCGCGGCCGGGGGCCCGGCCGCGAACGCGGCCGTGACCTTCGCCCATCTGGGGGGCGCGGCACGGCTGCTCACCGCGGTCGGCTCGCACCCGCTGGGCGAGGCCGTCCGGGCGGACCTGGACCGGGCGGGGGTGGCCGTGACCGACCTGGCGGCCGGCCGGGACGAGCCGCCCGCCGTGTCCTCGGTTCTGGTCACCGCCGCCACCGGGGAACGGGCCGTCGCCTCCACCAACGCCCGTGGGCACCGGCTCGCCCCACCCCCGGACCTCGAGGCCCGGGTGGCGGCCTGCGACATCGTGCAGTTCGACGGCCACCACCCCGCCCTGGCGCTCGCCACCGCGCGTGCGGCGCGGGCCGCGGGGCGCCGGACCGTCCTCGACGGGGGCAGCTGGAAACCGGGGACGGAAGACCTGCTGCCGTACATCGACGTGGCCGTGTGCTCGGCGGCCTTCCGGCCACCCGGTACCGCCGGGCCCGACGGCACCCTGCGGTTCCTGCGGGATCACGGGGTCGTCTGGACGGCCGTCAGCCACGGGCCGGAGCCCCTGGTGTGGGCCGGACCGGACGGCGGCGGAACGGTGAAGGTGCCCGTGACGCGCGTGGTGGACACCCTCGGCGCCGGCGACGTCCTGCACGGCGCGCTCACCCATCGGCTGGCGCGGCACGCCGAGCTGACCGGCGCGGACTTCGCCGGGGCCCTGCGCGCGGCGGCGGCCCTGGCCGCTCGGTCCTGCGCCTCGTTCGGCACGCGCGAATGGATGCGGGACAACTGAGCCCTGCCCGCTCATCCCTGTCCCGGTGTGCTCGGCGGGCGCATCACCCAGCGGATGGTGCGGGTGAGCGCCTGCCCGGTGGGACGCACCGCGAGGTCCTCGACGACCGGGATGCGGGGCAGCCCCAGCAGGCGCCGGGCCCACGGCGGCAGCAGGGTCACGCCGTTCGCGGCGAGGCCGCCGTACAGGGGCCGTACGGCGAGGGGCACGGGCGGCTGGAGCAGCAGGAAGCGGGCGGTCGAGCGGGCCTCCGGGGTGGCGCGCAGCTCGGCCCGGTAGGAGGCGAGGCGGGCCGCCAGCTCCCGGCGGTCGCGCGGCGGGTCGGTCACGCCCAGCGCCCGCGCCACCCGTGCGGCGTCGGCGACGTAGCCGTCGTAGCCGTCCGCGTCCAGTGGGTGCGCGCCGAAGCGCTGGTGGGCACGGAGAAAGCTGTCCGTCTCGGCGGCGTGCACCCAGCCGAGCAGATGCGGATCGGCCGCGCGGTACGGCTGACCGTCGGCGTTCGTGCCGCGGATGCGCTCGTGGATGGCGCGGACCTGCTCGACCGCCCGCTGGGCGTCCTCGGCGGTGCCGTACGTCGTCACGGCGAGGAAGGTGCTGGTGCGCTGCAGGCGTCCCCACGGGTCGCCCCGGTAGCCGGAGTGCCCGGCCACCGCCGCCATCGCCAGGGGGTGCAGGGACTGCAGCAGCAGCGCGCTCAGCCCGCCGATGAACATGGACGCGTCGCCGTGGACCGCGCGGATCGGCCGGTCGGGGCCGAACCAGCGCGGCCCCGGGGTCAGATGGATACGGGCGCGGGTCGCCGGGCCGTCGGGGCCCGCGACCCGGCGGAACAGGGCCTGCCCCAGCTGCCCGCGCACCACGCTCAGCACGGCCGTCCTCCCTTCCGCCGTCGCCGGTCACCCGGCGGCGGACGCGCGCTCCCGGTCGGAGGCGGGCCACACGTACGGCAGGTCGTCGGCCACACCGGGGAACACCGCGGCGTACACCCCGGGGTCCTTGCGGACCAAGGCCGAGCGGTGGCTCTCGTGGAAGGCCTCGTCACCGAGCCACGGCGGCAGCTCGGCGGCCGCCGCCAGCTCCTCCTGTTCCCGGACGGGTCCGGGCCGGTGCGCCGCCAGCCCGGAGACCAGGGAGGCGGCGCAGCTGTCCTGGTGCCCCTGGTCGCGCCAGACCCGGCAGATCTCCAGGCCGTAGCGGACCAGGGCCTCCTCGTAGCCGGTCCACATGCGGACGGCCGGATGCCGGCGCCAGCCGTAGCCGGGCACGGTCAGGCCCCGCAGGACCTGGAGCGCCTCCACGCGCTGCTTGCCCAGCCGGCGCCGGTCCAGCAGCAGCGCCGTCCGCCGGAAGTCGGGGTCCGGCAGGAACGTCTGCATGCGACCCCGCTCACTTCCTGCGCAGCGCGGACGGCTTGTGGACGGCGGATCTGCCGGACTTCTCGCTGCGCACCTCGTACTGCGGTTCCTCCGCGGAGGCGTCCACGGTACGGCCGGCGGCCTCCGTACGGTGGGTGATCTTCCGCTCGACGGTGCCCTCGGCGGTGCCGCCGTGACTCTTCCAGGTCACCTCGTCGCCCTGGGCGAGGCCGTCGTCGGACTTCTTCGCGTTCTTCGCCACCGTGATCCCTCACTTCTTGCGTGTGCGGAGACGTCGGGACCCGCTCCGAGTGCCCGCGCGGCACCGGCCCAACCGGCACCGCCGGACCCGTCGATCGCCGGGCGGCGCCCGGATGCAGGGGGGCGGGCCGAGTGCTGCAATGACTGCGGGGCCGAACTCGGGCTGCGCGCGGACGTTCTCGCCGGCCGTGTCGCGGCCGGGCCCCGACCCGTTCGTGTGAGGAGAGGCCATGCACCAGGACCTCGCGGACATGGGGCCCGTCGACCACCTGATCGTCGAGTTCCCCGGCAGCCGGACGACGGTCGACCGGGGGGTCGTCCGCGTCCTCGACCTGGCCTTCGTGCGCGAGGGCACCGACGGGACGGTCGAGTCCCTGGAGCCGACGACATGACCACCAAGACCGACCGGTTGGGGCAGCTCGGTGACCTCAAGGCCCAAGGGGTGCTCACCGAGGAGGGGTTCCAGTACCGGAAGCGCCGGATCCTCGCTTGAGGCACGACGAGCAGGGTGCGCGCGAGACGCCACCGCCGGGCGGACGGACCCAGCCGGAGGAGGCCGACCGGCTGCGGGAGATGTTGCGCGATCCGGCGTACGGGAAGGCGCTCGTCTTCTCCGCGCTGATCGGCGTGCCGGTCTCCCTGCTGGCGTTCTGGTTCCTGGCCGGGCTGCACCAGCTGGAGCACGCGCTGTGGGCCGATCTGCCCGACGCGCTGGGATGGGACACCCCGCCGTGGTGGTGGCCGCTGCCGATGCTGGCGGTCGCGGGCGTCTGTGTGGGTCTGGTGGTCCGTCATCTCCCGGGCGCGGGCGGGCATGTGCCGGCGGCCGGGCTGCACGCCCCCGGAACGACCGCGGCCGCCCTGCCGGGTGTCATCCTGGCCGCGTTCGCCAGCCTGCCGCTGGGCGCGACGCTCGGCCCCGAGGCCCCGCTGATCGCGGTGGGCGGCGGCCTGGCCATGCTGTTCGCGCGTCCGGCCCGGGCGCCGACGACCCCGCAGAGCGCCACCCTGCTCGCCGCGGCCGGTGCGGCCGCGGCCCTGCCGGCGATCTTCGGCAACCCGCTGATCGGCGCGGTGATCCTGATAGAGGTCGCCGGGGTGGGCGGCCCGCAGCTGTTCGCGGTGATGCTGCCGGCGCTCCTGTCCAGCGGCGTCGGCTCCCTCGTCTTCACCGGTTTCGGCCGCTGGACCGGCCTGTCGACCGGCAGCCTCACGCTCCGTCTCGGCGTGCCGACCCCGCACATCGACGCCGGGGACGTCATCTGGACGATCCCCCTGGCCGTGGCCATCGGCTTCGCCGTGCACCTGGCCATGGACACCGGGCGGCTCGCCGCGGTCCTCGTCGCCGGGCGGCCGGTGGCCCGTACGGTGGTCTGCGCGCTGGCCGCCGGTCTCTGCGGTGCCGTCTACACGCTCGTCACCGACCGGAACCCCACGGACGTGGCGTCGTCCGGCCAGGCCACGCTGGCCCGGCTGGCGCAGGACCCGCACGCGTGGGGGGTCGGCGCGCTGATCGCCGTCCTGCTGTGCAAGGGCGCCGCGTACGCCGTGTGCCTGGGCAGTCTGCGCGGCGGCCCGATCTTCCCGGCGCTGTTCCTGGGGGCGGCGGCCGGTGTGCTGCTGTCGCCGCTGCCCGGCCTGGGCGTCGTACCGGGGCTGGCGGCCGGCATGGCTGCGGCGGGCGGAGCCGCGCTGCGCCTGCCGGTCAGCAGCGCGGTGCTGGTCGTCCTGCTCATGGGCGCGGCGGAGATGACGCCGGTGGTGCTCCTGGCAGCGGTCGCGGGCTTCGCGACGGTGGCCCTCCTGCCGCCGGGCCGCGCGGTCCCGCCCGTTGGGCAGCCCGAGGAGGCGCCCGCGCCACAGGATGCCGGCGGCAGCACCCGGGCCACGTGAAGCGGTCGCCATCGCCCCCCGGCGGTGCGGCAACTGATCCTCTACGAGCGCACCGGCGACCCGGAGGACATGGCGTACCGGAGGCTGCCCGGCCGGGGCGCGGTTCAGTCGCGGCCCCGGTCGAGGGCCGCGTCGAGATCGAGGGCCGCGTCGACGAGGGCCAGATGGGTGAACGCCTGCGGGAAGTTGCCCAGTTGCCGGCCGGTCGGCGCGATCTCCTCCGAGTACAGACCCAGGTGGTTGGCGTACCCCTTCATCTTCTCGAACACCAGCCGGGCCCGGTCGGTCCGTCCCGTCCGGGCCAGAGCGGCGACGTACATGAAGGTGCACAGCGAGAAGGTGCCCTCCGAGCCGGCCAGGCCGTCCGGCGACGCCTCGGGGCTGTAGCGGTGGACCAGGCTGTCGCTGACGAGTTCCTCCTCCATCGCGGCGAGGGTGGACGTCCACAGCGGATCCTGCGGCGTGAGGAACCCGACCGTCGCCATCCGCAGCAGCGAGGAGTCGAGGACGTCGCTGCCGTAGTGCTGCACGAACGCCCGCCGGGACTCGCTCCAGCCCTTGCTCATCACCTGCTCGTAGCAGGCGTCGCGCGCCCCGCGCCATCGGTCGGGGTCGGCCGGCCGCCCGTTGGCGTCGGCCAGGCGCAGCGCGCGGTCGAAGGCCACCCAGGACATGACCCGGCCGTAGGTGAAGTCCTTACGGCCGCCGCGGGTCTCCCACATGCCCTCCTCCGGTTGGTCCCAGTGGTCGACCAGCCAGTCGAGGTCCGTCAGCAGCGCGGTCCAGCCGTGATGGCCCAAGGAGTGTCCGTGCCGGTGCGCGAAGTAGATGCTGTCGAGGGCCTCGCCGTAGATGTCGAGCTGGAGTTGGCCGGCGGCGCCGTTGCCGACGCGCACGGGCGACGAGCCGGCGTAGCCCGCCCAGTGGTCGAGAATCTGCTCGTCGAGGTCGGAGGAGCCGTCGACCCGGTACATGACGTTCAGCGGGCCGGTGGCGCCGTGACCGCCGGCGTTTTCCTTGACCCGGTCGGACAGCCACTGGATGAACGCCTGCGCCTCCTCGGTGAAGCCCAGGCCGAGCAGGGCGTACACGGAGAAGGACGCGTCCCGGATCCAGGTGAACCGGTAGTCCCAGTTGCGTTCGCCGCCCAGTTGCTCGGGCAGCGCGGCGGTGGGGGCGGCGACGACGGCTCCGGTGGGCGCGAACGTCATCAGTTTCAGGGTGATCGCGGACCGCTCCACCGTCTCGCGCCAGCGGCCGGTGTAGCGGGACTGGTGCAGCCACGAACGCCAGTACCGCACCGTCTCGTCGAACAGCTGCTCGTACTCGGCGAGCCGTATCGTCCGCGCGGTCCCGTCGCCGCCCCATTCCAGGACCAGTCCCCGCTCCTGGCCGGCCTCCAGCGTCATCGTGAAATGCAGGGCGTCGCGCCGGTCGGCGAGGACGTCGAGCAGCCGCTCGTCGTCCGGCTCCCGGATCAGATGCACGGTGAGGTGCGCGCCGTCGTCCGCGGTGAACGTCGCCCCGCGGGTGGTGATGTGCAGCCGGTGCGGGCGGCGTCCGTAGTCGAACCGGGGGGCGATCTCCACCTCGAACGTCATCCGGCCCCGGACGCTGCGGACCACGCGCACCAGCTGGTGGCGTTCGGTGACGGTGGTGCCGGTGACGGGCATGAAGTCCTGCACCTCGCCGGCGCCTGCCTCGGTCATGTAGCGGGTCACCAGGATCGCGGTGTCCGGGAGGTACAACTGCTTGGTCGCGTAGGCGCCGTGCCGGGGCCGGACCGTGCAGTGCCCGCCGTTGTCCTTGTCCAGCAGGGCGCCGAACACGCTCGGCGAGTCGAACCGCGGGGCGCAGAACCAGTCCACGCTGCCGTCGGTGCTCACCAGGGCCGCGGTCTGCAGGTCCCCCACCAGGCCGTGGTCCTCGATGAGGGGGTAGTCGTCCATCGGGGCTGACCTCCCGGTGCGCCGGACCCGGTCTCCCCCTCCGTATCAGGGTAGGGCGGCGCTCCCGCATCGGCGCGCGGGGCTCCGGGCGCCCCGGTGGGCCGGCCAGGCCGTGGACGCTCTTCCCGTCCAGGTGCGCATCGCCGGCAGCCGCCGCCGCGCCCGCTCCGGGTGGACCGCCGCGAGTACGGCGGCCGGCCTGACGGCGCCCCGTTCCAGCCGGGAGCCGAGGAACGACGACGAGCCTCCGCGCCGACGAGCACCGGGGCGGCGACGAAGCACGCCGTCCGTCCGGTGATGAAGGCGAGCCCGGTGCGTACTCCCCCGGCCGACGCCACCACGAGGACGAACGCCGTCGGCGGGAGGGGATCGAGCGTGACGGCGAGGGCGGCGAGCGTCAGGTCGAGGACCGTCAGGGATCCCGTCGGGCACGGTGCGGGTCGGGCGTATGTCCGCGTGTCGGCCGCCCGCGTTTCCGCGCGGGTGCTCACGCGAGGTGGCCGACGGGGTGCCGGGCACCGGGTCCTCACGCACTCTGGGGGTGGGAAGGAGCGGCTCGATGGAGACTGGCCGACGCCGGGGGTCCCCGCTGCGCGCCACCTGGTGGCGTGAGCGTGCCCGGGCGTCGACGGTGTGGGCGAAGGGCGTCCACGCGCGACTGGAGCGCCGTTTCCCGGTGATCACCGGGATCGTGGACCGTCTGCTGTCCGTGAACGTCTTCGACTCGGCCACCCGGATCGCCGCGCAGTGCTTCCTGACGGCCGTGCCGCTGCTGTTCGTGCTGAGCGCGTACGCGCCGGAGGCGGTGCAGGATCAGGTGACGACGTCCATCACCACGGTGCTCGGTCTGACCGGGCGGGCGAAGGCCGAGGTGGAGCAGACGTTCCACCCGCCGTCGGAGGATCTGCGGCAGGCGACGGGCGTGGTGGGCGGCCTGATGGTGCTGCTGTCGGCCACGGCGGTGAGCCGCGCGGTGCAGCGGTTGTGCCGCAGGGCCTGGGGCATGCCCCGCTCACGGACGAAGGTCGCCCCGTGGCGGTGGCTGGCCTGGATCGCGCTGTGGCTGGCCGCTCTCGTCGTGCAGGGGCTGCTGCACAACGGGTTCGGGCTGGGGGCGACGCTGGGGTTCCCGATCGTCCTGCTGATGCAGGCCCTCATGTGGTGGTGGACGCAGCATCTGCTGCTGGGCGGGGCCGTGCCGTGGGGGCCGCTCCTGCCGGGTGCCGTCATCACGGCGGTCGCGGTCAGCGCCCTGTCGGTGACCGCGCACTTCTACATGCCGCGGGCGCTCAACCGGGCCCTGAGCGAATACGGTTCGGTCGGCTCGGTCTTCGTGCTGCTGTCCTGGCTGATCGTGGTGTGTGTCGCCGTGGCGATCGCCCTGAGCGTGGGCGCCGTCCTGTCCCAGGAGTCCTTCCTCCGCACCCGGTTGGGGCCGCTGCCGACGATCCCGGACACGTCCGCGGCCGAGTGACACGCGGCCGGCGGCGGGCGGCCCGTGCGGAGCCGCCGTGAACCGCGTGGACGAGGCGGTCGTCCTCGCCTAGGGTTCCTCCGCACGCGATCTTCCGCGGGCCGTTTTCCACTCATCGCCCGTGGGGGGGGTCGTCGCATGCCCGTTTCCTCTGAGCCGCTTCCGCGGCCGCACACCCGTCCGCCCGGCGGCGTGCGGCCCGCGTCCCAGGTGCTCCTGGCCGTCGTCTGCGTGCTGTTGGCGGGTATGGCGCTGGCCGATCTGTTCGCGGTGTTCGCCGGTCTCCGGATCCGCACGGTGACCGGGACCGACCCCGAGCGGGCGCTCGACGGCGCCTACACGCTGTACGAGCGGGCCGGTGACCTGCAGAGAATGGTGACCCCGCCCGGCGTGGTCGTCTTCGTCGTCTGGTTCTTCCTGACGCGACGGGACCTCGGGGTGCTGACGCCCGACGCCTTCCGGCACGGCCGCGGATGGGCCGTCGGGGGCTGGCTGATCCCGCTGGTGAACCTCTGGATGCCATACCTCGTCGCCGTCGACATGTGGGGCGCCGCCGCGCCGCTGCCGAGCGAGGGGCGGCACCGGACGTCGTTGTGGCCGGTGAACCTGTGGTGGGCGCTGTTCATCGGCGGCACGCTGCTCGGCCGGTACAACGGGTCGCGGTACGCCGACAGCGACAGCCTCACCGAGGTGCGGGACGCCGTGACGCAGTACATGGCGGCCGACCTGCTCAACGCCGGTGCCGCCGTGGCCGCCGTGTATGTCGCGGTCCGGCTGACGGCGATGCGGCGGCTCAAGGAGGCCGGCGGGCCGTTCGCGTACGCGGGGTGAGCGGGGCGGGGCACGTGCCCCGCCCCGCCCGCGGGGTGTCAGGGCTGGGTCTGCCGTTCCGTCTCGTCGGAGGCGGAGGCGCGGTCGCGGTCGCGGGTGAACCAGGCGACCGCCCACAGGACCACGCCGATCAGCAGAAGCACGCCCGCGATGCGGTACTCGTCGCCGGGGCGTCCCGACGACCACGGCAGCACCAGGTAGAGGCAGGCGACCGCCCCCACGACGGGCAGGACGCGGCCGGCCCGGAAGTGCGGTGCCGCCACCGTGTCCTTGCGCAGCACCAGGACCGCCACGTGCACCCCGGTGAAGACGGTGAGCAGCAGCAGCGACGTCGTGCCGCCGAGCAGGGCGACGACCGGGCTGTCGGGGTTCAGCGAGACGAACGTGATGAGGCCGAAGGCGATGACGGTGGTGAACAGGATCGCCGCCTGCGGGGTGCGCCGTACCGGGTGCACCTTGGCGAGGAACGGTGGCAGGACGCCCTTGCGGCTCATCCCGTACAGCAGCCGGCTGGCCATCATCATGTTGATCAGCGCGGAGTTGGCCACGGCGAACATGGAGATGAACGGCAGCAGGTCGGAGATGGGGAAGTCGGGAGCCGCCGTCTGCACCACGGTGGCCAGCGGCGTCTCGCTGTCGGCGAGGCGGCCGACGGGCACGACCGCGACCGCGCACACGGACACCAGGACGTAGATCAGGCCGGTGATGCCGAGCCCGGTGAACATCATGCGGGGGAAGATCCGCGCCGGTTCCCTGGTCTCCTCCGCCATGTTGACCGAGTCCTCGAAGCCGACCATGGCGAAGAACGCGAGCGACGTGGCGGTGCTGACGGCGAGGAAGACGTTCTTGTCGGAGGCGCTCTCGAAGGTGACGACTCGGGAGAAGTCGGCGTTCCCCCCGGCGATGAACCAGCCGCTGATCAGGATGACGAGCAGCAGACCCGACAGCTCCACGGCCGTCAGGAACACATTGACCTTGAGGCTTTCGCTGACGCCCCGCAGGTTGACGAGCAGCACCAGCCCCATGAAGCCGAGGGCGATCGCCAGGATCAGCCCGTCGCCGCCGTCAAGCCCGAACCCGGTGACCAGGTTGGCCGCGAAGGCTCTGGAGGCCGCCGACGCCGAGGTGATGCCGGAGCACATCACGGCGAAGCACACCAGGAACGTCAGGAAGTGCTTGCGGAACGCCTTGTGCACGTACAGCGCGGCGCCCGCGGCCTCGGGGTACTTGGTGACCAGTTCCAGGTAGGAGCAGGCGGTGATCAGGGCCACGGTGAACGCGATGACGAACGGCAGCCAGGCCGCGCCCCCGACCTCGCCGGCGACCTGTCCCGTCAGGGCGTAGACGCCGGTGCCGAGGATGTCCCCGACGATGAACAGCAGCAGCAGACCGGGACCCATGACCCGCTTGAGCGCCGGCTCACCGTCCGCGTTCGTGGCGGGCGAATCCTTCTGTCCCGTGGATGACATGGCGTACTCCTCGTCGTGGTGGCGGCCGGGACCCTCACTGATGACGACTACTGCCCCTGATCCATCCGCCGCATGTGCGCCACGGGGAAACGCCGAGGCCCGTCCGCGTCATGCGGACGGGCCTCGTGTCGGAGCGCCGGGCAGGCCTTGCACCTGCATCTCCCCGCAGGAAGCGGGGCGTCTTTCCTTGGACCACCAACGCAGGGTCGGCGACCGCGAGTTGCGGTGACCGGCTCTGGGAGCAGCTTAGTACATCCGGGTGAGTGCCCGCGCCCCCGGCCCTGAATCTCCGTCCGGGCGGTCGCCTTGCCGCAGGCGCTGCGGCCGGGACGGCGCCACCTGGTCGCGCACCAGCGGTGGCCGTCCGCCCTGGGTGCCTGGTGGCGGGGCGGCTTCCGGCCGGACCCGTGACGCGGCCCCGGAGGTCAGCCGCCCAGCAGGGGCAGGGTGAGGCCGCACCGGACGGGCCGGGCGTGCGCCGGGTCGAGGGCGTTGCGCACGAGCTGGGCGGCGTTGGTGTCGTAGGCGAGCGACAGATGGTCCGAGACGTCCTGCGGGCAGATGTCCTGGATCAGGATGTTCCGCACGGTGGCGCCCGGTCCCGCCGTCAGGAAGTTGTTGCGGTAGGGCGTGGCGAAGAGGTCGTAGCGGGTGGAGACGACCGTGTACGAGACACCGGGCCGGGTGTCGCCGTCGCGGTCGAGCCTGCGGTTCACCTCGGAGCCCACCATCTGGTCCGACCACGCCTGGCCGACCACCGCGGACACGGCCGGGTCGAGGCCCAGCCGGCCGGTCACCGTGCCGACGCCGGAGATGTTCCCGCCGTGGTTGGACGGGGCGAGCGCGACCAGCCGGCGCACCTTGTTGCGCTCGGGGTGCGCCGGGTCGGTGCCGCCCTCGAAGCGCAGATACCAGCGCGGGGTCGGACCGCCGCCCTGCGAGTGCCCCACGAGGTCGACCTTGCGGGCGCCGGTGGCCTTCAGGACGCGGTTGACGTACCGGGCGATCTGCCGGGCCGACTTCGGTACGGGTCCGGTCGCCTTGAACGGATTGCCGGGCGTGCCGCCGTAGTTGGGAGCGAAGACGCAGTACCCGAGGCTCTTCAGATAGGGGGACAGCATGCTCCAGTTGTTGTAGGCGTTCGCCGCCGAGCCGTGCAGCAGGACGACCGGGCGGGGGTGCGCGCGCGAGGGCCGGCACGACCAGTCGTCGGCTCCGGCGGGGGCCGCCTCCGGGTGGACGAGTCCGTACGCCACCGCCGTGGCGACGTCGAGGGTGGGGGCGGGAGGCGCGGGCTCGGCGGACGCGGTGGCCGTGCCCGTCAGCCCGAGGGCCAGCGGCAGGGCGACCGACGCGCACACCGCGGCCCAGCGGCCGCTCCGCCGGTTCGCACGGCTCCGGGAGAACTTCCGGTCCGCCATCGTCACTCCTCGTCTCCGGGCCGGCCGAGCGCCGACGCGAAGATCATCGGGGACCGCCGCGGCGGCGGGTGCCGGGGCCGCCCACGGCACCTCCGATGGAGCAGACGCATTTCATCCGGCCGGCCCAGCCGGTGCCCGGGGCTCGTGTCAGGCCGCCGCCTTCTTGCGCCGGCGGCCGCCCCCCGCGAGGGCGTCGATCAGCTCCTGGCGGCTCATCCGGGACCGGCCGGGGATCTCCCGCTCGGTCGCCCGTTCGTACAGCTCGGCCTTGCTGAGCTCGCGCAGCTCGCTCTGCTGGGGGGCGGCGGACGTCTTGCGCGCCGAGCTCTTCGGCCCGGACTTGGAAGAGGACTTGGACGGGGACGTGCGGCCGCGCCGCGCGCCGCCGCGCTCCCCGCCCCGCTTCTCGCGGCCGGAGCGGGCTCGGTCGATGCTGCCCTGGAGGACCTCCATGAGGTCGACGACGTTGGTGGCGGTCGGCGCCTCCTCGGCCGGGGCGATCTCCTGTCCCTCCGCCTTGGCCTGCACGAGCTCGCGCACCTTCTCCTCGTACGTGTCCCGGTACCGCGACGGGTCCCACGGCCCGCTCAGTGCGTCGACCAGCTGGAGCGCCATGTCGAGTTCCTTGCCGCTGCCGGCCCGCCGCTCCGGGAGCTGCGGCAACTCGCGGGTGGGGTCGCGGACCTCGTCCGCCCAGTGCAGGGTCTGGAGCATCAGCACCTTCTCCTCGGCGCGCAGCGCGGTGAGGTACTGCTTGCCCCGCATCACGAAGGTGGCGACACCGATCCGGTTCGCCTTCTCCAGGGCCGCGCGCAGGAGTTCATACACCTTGAGATGCTCCTCGCCGCGTGGCGCGAGGTAGTAGGTGCGGGCGAAGTACACCGGCTCGATCTCGTCGAGGTCGACGAAGTCGGAGATCTCGATGGTGCGGCTGCGGCCCGGTGCGATCTCGTCCAGCTCGTCCGGCTCGACGACGACGTACTCGCCGTCGGCGACCTCGAAGCCCTTGACGATGTCGTCGCCGGACACCTCGTCGCCGGTGCGCTCGTTCACGCGGCGGTTGCGGATGCGGTCGGACGTGCCGCGCTGGAGCTGGTGGAAGTGCACGGAGTGGTCCTGGGTCGCGGTGTACAGGCCGACCGGCACGCTGACCAGTCCGAACGTGATCACACCTGTCCAGATCGCCCGTGCCATGACCGTCCGCTCCGTCGTCTCCGTCCGGGGGCCGGCACCCCGGTGCCGGCCCGCTGCTGCCTCCACGCTGGCACCCCCGCGGCGGGCGCGCGCGGCGAGCCGGCCCGGCCGGGGGCCGACCGGCGGAACACGCCGTCCGGGACGCACCGGATGGGGTGAACCGCGCCGGGGGTGCCACCGGACCGGTGCGGCGGCATCGGAGCAGCACAGGTCCCGATCACCGCTTGGCGGCTCCGCCGTCCGGTCGCCGCGCTGCGGCGCCCCGGTCCGGTCGGTTCTGGTGGAGGTGCTCCAGGGCGTCCAGGACGACGGTGCGGCGGTACCAGGAGCGCCAGGCCGCGACGTCGGCCGCGAGGCGGGCGAGTTCCGCGCGCCGGGCGGGGGGCGGCCAGATGCCCGGTTCGTTCCTGTGCAGGGTCAGCGTGCCGGTGCAGTACGTCTCCGGCGTGATCAGCGGCACGCTGTACACGGCCCGGCGGCCTGCCGCCAGGAGCGCCTGACCGGCCGGGTGGGCCGAGAGGACCTCGTCGGCGGCGACGTCGGGCACGGCTGCGGGCGCGAGCCGTTCCCGGGCCACGGCGCACACCACCGGCGGGCCGGTGACGAGGGCCACCTCGTCCCAGTAGGCGGCGTCGAGCCCGCGACGTCCCTCGAGGAACAGCGCGTGGTCCTGGGCCGGGTCCGTGAGGTGCACCTCGCCCGCGTCGGCCCCGGCCACGGCGATCGCCGTGTCCAGGGCGGCGGCGAGCACATGACACCGGTCGGTGACGTCCCCGCCGTACGCCCGTACGAATGCGGTGTCGGGCGGCGGGGCGTGCGTGCCGCGTCCCAGGAACCAGTGGGCGTCCGTCTGCGGCGGGGGTGCCGTGACGACGGCGGACGCGAGGATCCGCAGCGGCACGTTGCACTGCTGCGAGCCCTCGCGCAGCAGCGCGAACGCGGCAGCGGGGCCGGGCAGGCCGTAGCGGGCGATGAGCATGCCCTGGGCGACGCCGATGAGTCCGCTGGTGCGCGCCTTGGCCCGGAGCCCGAAGATCTCGCCCCGCAGGCTCTCGGCGTCGGCCGGCGGCTTCCCCGTCCGGCGCGGCCGTGCGGGCCGGCCGGGGGCGGGGGCGGTCGAGGGGGGCAGCGACGTCAGGGCCTCGACGAGCGTGCCGTGGAGGCGCATGCCGGGGAGGTCGTCCTGCTCCAGTTCCTTGCGGACCTCGGGTGTCGCCACCACGAGGACGGGGGCGCCCGCGAGATACCCGGTCTCCTCCCGAAGGGTCCGGCGGGCCGCCTCGCCGACCGCGGGGACGGCCGTCATGTCGAGGACCAGCCGGTGCCCCTGACGGGCGGCGCGGTCCAGATGCCGCGTCAGTTCTCCGGCCAGCCGGACGCAGCAGTCGGCGTCCAGCGCGCCGGCCAGGCACACCACCGTGACACGGTCGGTGGCCGGCACCATCGTGAGGGGGGAACGACTCGTCATCGCGCCTCGCTCTTCCGCTCCTGTCGGCCGCGTGCGTCGGACGGCCGGAGCGCCGGCGTGGCCCCCGACCGACCGCATATCCACCCTCGCTCGCCTGTGCCGTGAGAGCAAGGAGAGACCACCGTCGGGGGGGCCGCGCCCGGGCGGCCGGAGCGGCCGGTCAGGGGCGGGCCCGGGTGCCGGACGCCGGTTCCCGCTGTTCCGCGCGGGTCGGATGCGGGGCGGGCAGCAGGGAGCCGGCCGCGACGACGACCTCGTGGGTGCCGATCCGCAGCAGGCACGGATCGGGGGTCCCGCCGTGCGGGTCGCCGGGCGGTCCCGGCGTGTACAGGGCGATGTGCCGGTGCAGGGGCGGCGGCCCCCACAGGCGGGGCGGGACCGGCCCGAACAGGGTCACGGACGGGGTGCCGTGGGCCACGGCGAGATGCGCCAGTCCGGTGTCGCCGCTGATGAGGAGCGCCGCGTGGGCGACGAGGGCCGAGAGCCGCGCGAAGGACAGCCCGCCGGGCCACCGGTCCCACGGGGGCACCCCGGCGCGTTCGGCGACCTCCGCGACGAGGGCGTCCTCGCGGGGCCCACCGGTCAGCACGACGCGGTGGCCCGCCGCGCCCAGGTGCCGTGCGACGGCGGCGTACCGTCCGGCGGGCCAGCGGCGGGCGGCGGACTCCGCGCCGGGGTGGACGACGACGGCGCCGGGGGCCGGCGACGGCGTGCCGGGCGGGGGCAGCCGCAGGTCGTCCGGGTCCGCGGGGATGCCGTGGGCGGCGAGGAAGCGGCACCACCGCTGCCGTTCGTGCTCGTCGGCCCGCCACACGGGCGTCCCGTCCGCGAAGGCGAGGAGCCGGTGGGGGCGCAGCGCGGCCAGGGCGTCACGGCTCGCGGGGCCGTTGCCGTGCAGGTCCACGGCGAGGTCGGGTGGCGGCCCGGTCCAGTGGGTCAGGTCGGGGACGCCGCGGCCGGGGGCCTCGGCCGGCAGGATCTCGTCGACGGCCCCGGTGGTGAGGGCGGCCTCCCGGAGGGCGGGGGGCAGCGCGAGGACGACGTGGTCCCCGGGGAACGCGCGCCGCAGCCCCCGCAGCGCCGGGACGCCGGCCAGGAGGTCGCCCAGGCCCAGCGCACGCAGGACCAGCACGCGCCGCCGGGGCGCCCCCGCGGGCGTCCCCGCCCACGCCCGCGGGACGCCGTTCATCGTCCGGCCCGGCCCGGGGTGAGGGCCGCCCGTTCGGCGATACCGGTGGTGGAGCGGCCGTCCAGGTAGGGGAAGAGGACGACCTGGCCGCCCCAGCTCTCCACCAGGGCCGCCTCCGGCAGGCGGGTCATGGCGTAGTCGCCGCCCTTGGCCCAGATGTGCGGGCGCAGCTCGGCCAGGAGGCGTTCCGGGGTGTCCTCGTCGAAGACGCCCACGGCGTCGACGCACTCGAGGGCGCGCAGGACGCGGACGCGGTCGGCCTGCGGGACCAGGGGCCGGCCCGCGCCCTTGCGGCGGCGTACGGAGGCGTCGGAGTTGACGCAGACGATCAGGCAGTCGCCGGTGCGCCGGGCGGCCTGCAGCAGGGCCACGTGGCCGGCATGCAGCAGGTCGAAGCAGCCGCCCGCGGCGACGACGGTGCCGCCCGCGGCCCGCACCCGGGCGGCCGTGCGCACCGCGTCGCCGGTGGGTTCGCGGTCGGCGGGCCGGAGTCCCGCGGGGGCGGTGTCCACGGCGTCGGAGCGCACCCCGCCCTCGGCGACGTAGCGGGTGGCGGCGTGCACGGCCTGCCGTACGGCCGTCTCGACGAGGTCGCCGTCCGCGAGGCATCCGGCGGCGGTCGCCGCGAACCGGTCCCCGGCCCCGCAGGCGTCGCCGTCGGCGGTGACGGGGGACGGCACCAGAAGCGGGGTGCCGCCGTGCGAGAGCAGGGCGCCGCGTCCGCCGAGCGTAACGGCCACGGACGCGGCGCGCCAGGCGTGGACGAGCCGGTCGGCGTCCTGGGCGGCGCTGTGCAGGTCGTGGTCCGGCCGCGGCTCCGCGTCGGCGGGGACGGGGGCGGCCCGGCGGGCGAGGGCGTGTGCCTCGGCGGCCGACGGGGTGGCGAGGCGGGCGCCCGCCACGGGCGCGCCGCCGCGTGGATGGGGGTCCCAGGTGAGCGGGACCCTGGCCGCGGCGGCGGCCAGATCGTCGCGGAGCACGGTGGCGGTGTCCCGGCCGTAGTCGGCGACGAGGACGGCGCCCGCCTCGGCGAGCGCCCGGCGGGCCGCTTCGGTGGCCTCCCGCGCCCGGCCGTCGCCGTCGTCGAGGCGCAGCAGGGGCCGGCCGTCCACGAGGACGCGGGTCTTGCTGGACAGGGCGTCGGTGAGCGGGAGTTCGACCAGGCCGACCCGGCCGTCCAGGAGGTCGCGCAGGGCGGCGCTCGCGGGGTCGTCGCCGAGCGCGGTGACCAGGGTGACCGGCCGGCCGTCCGCGGCGGCGAGGCAGGCGGCGAGCGCGGCGCCGCCCGGCCGGGAGGTGCGCCGGGGCCCGCTGACGACGGGGACGGGCGCGTCGGGCGCGAGGCGGTCGGCACGGCCGTGGACGTCGTGGTCGAGGAGGGCGTCGCCGACGACCAGGAGCGGGGCGGGAGCCGTCGTCACGCGCCCTCCTCGGTGAGCAGGGCCCAGCGCTGTTCGGCCTGGCGCCGCCGGGCCGCCGTCCGGCGTTCCACCGCCTCGTCGAACGCCTCGCAGAGCATGTGGACGGCGACGAGGTGCAGTTCCTGGACGGTGGCGGAGGTCGCCGCGTCGACGCACAGGGCGTCGTCGGCGGAGCCCGCGAGCGGGTTGGGCGCCGGGCCGGTCAGCGCCCAGACGGGCATGCCGAGCCGGTGCGCCCGGTCGGCGGCGGCGAGCAGGTTGGCGCTGGCGCCGCTGGTGGACAGGAGCATGAGGACGTCTCCGGCCCGGCCGTGGGCGGCGACCTGCCGGGCGAAGATCTCCTGGACGCCGTAGTCGTTGGCGATGGCGGTCGTCGCGGAGGTGTCGGCGTGCAGGGCGACCGCGGAGAACGGGGGGCGGTCGTCCCGGTAGCGGCCCACGAGTTCGGCGCTGAGGTGCTGGGCCTGGGCGGCGCTGCCGCCGTTGCCCGCGAGGAGGAGCCGGGCCCCGCCGTCGAGGGTGGTGGCGAGCGAGGTTCCCCAGCGCCGCAGCAGCGGGCCGGCGTAGCCGCGGAACCCGGTCAGTGCCCGCATCAGGTCGTCGCAGTGGGTGACGTCGGAGGCGAGTTTCATCGCAGGGCTCCCGAGAGCGAGGGGACGGAGGAGACCGCGCTGTAGGCGCGGGTGACGCCGTCCGCCACGCGGCCCCAGGTGTACCGGGACAGGACGCGGCGGCGGCCCTGGGCGCCGTACCGGGCGAGCCGGTCCGGGTCGGCCAGCAGGCGGCGGACGGCGGCGCTGATGTCGTAGTCGTCGTCGGCGGGGACGAGTTCGCCGGTCATGCCGTCCACGACCGTGTCGAGCTGTCCGCCGACGGCGGTGGCGAGGACCGGCGCGCGGCAGGCCATGGCCTCGACGGGGACGATGCCGAACGGCTCGTAGCGGGGCAGGGACAGCACCAGGTCGGCGCTGGACATCAGGGCGGGCATGGCGGCGCGGCCGACCGCGCCGAGGAGGGTGACCCGGTCGGCCACGCCGTGCTCCTCGGCGATCGCACGCAGTCGTTCGGCCTCCGGTTCGGCGAGCAGCAGGGCCTGTTCGGGGCCTCCGGCGATGAGGAGTTCGGCGCCGGGGACGTCCGCGAGGGCGCGGATCGCGCGGTCGAAGCCCTTGCGGGGCACGAGCCGTCCCACGGCGAGCAGCCGCCGGGGCGCGGAGGCCGGTCGGCGGGCGCCCGCGCGCGGCGTGAACTGCTCGGGGTCGACGCCGCACGGGACGACGGAGATGTTCCGCCGGGACAGCCCCATGGCCTCCAGCTCGCACACCTCGTCCTGGCAGGTCGCGATGATGCGGGCGCAGTCGCGGCCGACGACGGTCTCGATGGCGACGCGGTCGCTCGGGCTCGTGTCGGCGGCGCCCTGGTGGCGCCGCTTCACGGTGCCGAGGGCGTGGTAGGTCTGCACGACGGGCACGCCGAGCCCGTAGGCGCCGGACAGGGCCGCCCAGCCGGACATCCAGAAGTGGGCGTGCACCACGTCGGGTGGTGCCGCCGCCCATTCGCGGGCCAGGAAGGCGCCGAACTCCGGTATGTAGGGCGGGAGTTCGTCCTTGGGGACGGGCGCCGCCGGTCCGGCGGGGACGTGGACCACCTGGAATCCGTCCGGTGTGGTGACCCGCTCCGGCGACCGGGGGTCGTCCCGCCGCGTGTACACGGTGACGTCGTGCCCGCGCCGCACCAGGTGCCCGGCGAGCTGCGCCACGTACACGTTCTGTCCGCCCGCGTCGGGTCCCCCGAGCGCGGCCAGCGGGCTGGCGTGCTCGGAGACCATGGCGACACGGCCGGCCGAGGGATGCCTCGTAGTCATCGGGTGACCTCCTTGATCAGACGCTCCCAGTCGTCCAGGAACCGCCGTTCCGAGTAGCGGGCCTGCGCCGCGGCCCTGGCCGCCTCCCCCGTCCGGCGGGCGTCGTCAAAGTCCGCGAGGAACCGCCGTAGGGCGTCGTGCAGGACGTCGAGCCGGTTGGAGACCACGCCGGCGCCCTCGGGTACGGCCTCGCGGACCTCGGTGGTGTCGAGGGCGACGACGGGCATACCGAGGAACATCGCCTCCAGCAGCGACAGTCCGAGCGAGGTCCAGCGCACCGGGTGCAGATAGGCGCGGCACCGTGCCATGGCCGGGTGCAGTTCGCTCTGCGGGAGGTCGCGGCTGCGCAGCCGGCCGGGCGGCAGGCCCAGGTGGCCCGCGAGCCCTTCGGTGCGCATGCCGAACACGTCCAGCGGTGCGGCGCGCGCGAAGTCGGGCAGCAGGTCGGTGCCGGTGGTGCGGCCGCGCCGGACGGGCTCGTTGACGACCACCGCGGCACGGCGCTCCTCGCCCGTCCACAGCGGTCCGGGGTCGATGACGCCGTGCTCGACGACGGCGGTGGGCGCGCGGCCGTTGTCCCACATCAGCCGGTTGAAGTGGGTGACGTGCACGAGGGTGATGTCGGTGCGGCCGGCGAGCGGGTGCCGGGTGCCGGCGGGGGTCCCGTGCGGGCTGTTGTGCTCGACGTACACGGCGGGCACGTCGACTCCGGGGCGCCGGCCGGTCCAGTGTGCGGCCAGGTCGAGCTCGTGCGGCCGTTGCAGCACCATGAGGTCGATGTCGGCGTCGCGCAGCTCCTCGGGGGTCACCTCCCGCACCCGCCGCGGCCACTGCCAGGTACTGGCCCGGCCGAGGCCGTCGGGTCCGCGGTCGGGGGTGACGGGCACCAGGCAGGTGGCGGGGCCCTGGACGAAGGTCGTCAGCCAGGAGCCGTGCACGTGCCACACGAGTACGTTCATGTCGTCTCCGCGAGGAGTTTGTGCACCGCGGCCACCACGTCGTCGGCCGTGACCTCGTCGAGGCACGGGTGGCCGGATACGGGACAGGTCAGGGCCCTGGTGCCGGCGCAGGGCGCGCGCTGGTCGCCGAGGAGCACACAGGGCACCCCGTAGGGCGCCCAGCGTTCGGCCGGGACGACCGGGGCGAACAGCGACACCACGGGGGTGTCGACGGCCGCGGCCAGATGGGCGGGCCCGGTGTTGCCGCACACGAGGGCGTCGGCGGTGCGCAGGACGCCGGAGAGGGTGCGCGGGTCGGTGCGGCCGCCGAGGTCGACGGCCGTGCCGCCGCTGACCGCGCGGGTCAGGGCGGTCTCGCCGGGGCCGCCGGTGACGACGACCCGGTGGCCGGCGTCGGCGAGCGCGGCGACGGCCTCGGCGCAGCGTTCGGGGCTCCAGGCGCGGGCGGGGGCGCTGGCTCCGGGGTGCACCACGACGTACGGGCCGTTGCCGGTCAGCGCGACAGTGTCGGGCGGTGGCAGGACGCGCGGCCGTCCGTCGTCCCCGGTGTGCGGCAGGAAGCCCAGGGCGGCGGCGGTGTCCAGGGCGGCTTCGACCTCGTGCCGGCCGGACTGCCGCCGGTGCCGTACGTCGAGCAGCCGGCCGGGGTGGTCGACGCTGTCGGCGCCGATGCGCGGGACGCCGGCGAGGCGCAGCAGCAGGGCGGTGGGCAGCGGGCTCTGGTGGAAGGAGGTGAGGACGAGGGCCGTGTCGAAGGCGGCGTCCCGCAGGCGGCGCAGCAGGCCGTCGACGTCGGCGTCCCGGACGGACGGCGGGTCGAAGCCCTCCCAGGGGGCGTCCCACACGAGGACGTCGTCGAGGCGGGGCAGCAGGCTCGCGGCGGGTTCGCCGCGGGGGCCGCAGAGCAGGGTGACATGGGACGCGCCCGCCGCCACGGCCCGGATCGCGGGTCCGGCCAGCAGCACGTCGCCGAAGCTGTCGAGGCGTACGACCAGGGCCCTCATCGACGCTCCTCCCCCTTCGCGAGGAGCCGGCGGACCGCGGCGAGCAGGTCGGGCGCGGTGGCGGGGGCCGCCTCGATCTCGGCGGGGAGGGTGGCCGCGGTGGGCACCAGCACCGCCCGTGCGCCGGCGGCGCGGGCCGCCTCGACGTCGGCCCCGATGTCGCCGATCACCCCGCAGCGCCCGGGGGGTACACCCAGGCGCCGCGCCGCCTCGACGACGAGTCCCGGGCGGGGCTTGCGGCAGGGACAGCCGGCCTCGGGGGCGTGCGGGCAGTACAGCCAGGTGTCCAGGCCGCCGAGGAGGGCGTCCACACGGTCGTTGACCCGGTGGACGTCGGCCCGGGTGAGCAGTCCGCGGCCGACGCCGGACTGGTTGCTGACCACGCCGGTGGGGATGCCGCGGGCGCGCAGCAGGTCCAGGGCCGGGCGCGCGGCGGGCAGCGGGCGGACCCGGCCGGGGTCGCCGTTGTAGGGGACGTCCTCGATGAGGGTGCCGTCGCGGTCGAAGAGGACGGCGGCGACGCCGGCCCCGGTCATCGGGCGCTCCTCGGGGACGGCGCCCGGCGGTGGCGGACGACGCCGTCGAGCCAGTGCCGGATCGCGAGCGGGGGGATGACGACGCTGGTGGCGACCATGGTGGTGATCTCGCCGGGGGTGCGGGGCCCGGGCAGGATGCGGGCCAGGGCGAACTCGCCGGTGCCGAGCGCCCACAGCGCGGCGGCCGTGGCGGCGGCCCGTCGGCGGCCGGTGAGGGCGAGCACGGGGGCGGTGAGCGCCATCGCCGTCACGAAGGCGTGGCGGGGCAGGCGGCCCCGGGGGGCGCGGGCGCGCCGCCACCAGTCGGGGCCGTGCAGCCGGGTCATCAGGGCGTCGTCGGCGTTGCCGCGCTGGGCGCGCACGGAGGCCCAGCGGTCGGCCGGGCGGACGGGGTGCCGGGTGGTGCGCTGTCCCCGGTGCAGGGACCAGCCGGCCTCCTCGACGCGCAGGGCGAGGTCGGCGTCCTCGCGGAAGGCCCGGCCGAACCGTTCGTCGAAGCCCTGGACGTCCATCAGCGCGGTGGTGCGGTACGCCATGTCGGCGGTGGCCCAGGCGGCCCGCTCCAGGCCGGCCGTGCCGCGTTCCCAGTCGGTGGGCCGGCGGTCCTCGGGGAGGGGGACCCGCAGCCGTCCCTGGACGCCGCCCGTGGAGGGCCCGGCCGCCGCCAGGTCGTCGGCGAGGCGGCGGGACCAGTCGGGCAGCACCTGGACGTCGTCGTCGAGGAAGACGGTCCAGGGGGTGAGGACGGTGCGCCAGCCGGCGTTGCGGGCGGCGGCGGGCCCGCGCCCGCCGGTGCGCAGGGTACGCAGCCGTCCGCGCAGCGGGCCGGCCGCCGCCAGCGGCAGGGGGCCGGTGGCGTCCGGGCGGTCGTCCACCACGACGACCTCCTCGGGCGGATGGCCGTCGGCTGCGGCGAGCGCCCGCAGGCAGTCGGCGAGGCAGGGCCGGCCGATCGTCGGGATGACGACGCTGTAGGCGGGGGCGGCCGTCATGCGAACACCTTTCCGCGCCGGATCGCGAACGGGCCGAGGGCGAGGAGGTCCACGGGTGCGGAGCCGAAGCACTCCAGGGCGTCGCGCGGGTCGTCGACCATGGGCCGGCCGGCGGTGTTCAGGCTGGTGTTGACGACGACGGGCAGTCCGGTGCGGCGCTCGAACCCGTCGATCACGCGGGCCACGAGGGGCTCGTCGGCGCGGTCGACGGTCTGGATCCGGGCGGTGCCGTCCACGTGGACGACGGCCGGGATACGGCCGCGCCACTCCTCGGCGACGTCGTGCACGAACAGCATGTACGGGCTGGGCAGCGGTCCGTCGAAGAGTTCGGCGGCGCGTTCGGTGAGGACCATGGGGGCGACCGGGCGGAACTCCTCGCGTCCCTTCACCGCGTTGAGGCGTTCCAGGTTCTCCGCGCGGCCGGGGTGGGCCAGCAGGGAGCGGTGCCCGAGAGCGCGGGGGCCGTACTCGCTGCGGCCCTGGAACCAGGCGACGATGCCGTCGGCGGCGAGCTCGGCGGCCACGGTCTCGGCGATGTCGCCGGGCTCCTCGTAGGGCACGGCGGCGCGCTCCAGCCAGGCGCGCAGTTCGTCGTCGCTCCAGCCCCGGCCGAGCGCGGCCGTCGGCATGGCCTCGACGGCCTCCTTCTGGTGGGCGACGTGCAGGGCGGCGCCGAGCGCGGTGCCGGCGTCCCCGGCGGCGGGCTGGACCCAGACGTGGTGGAACGGGGTCTCCCGGTACAGCCGGGTGTTGGCGACGCAGTTCAGCGCGACCCCCCCGGCGAGGGTCAGCACGTCCTCCCCCGTACGGTCGTGCAGCCACCGTGCGAGGCCCAGCAGGACCTCCTCCAGGCAGGCCTGGGCGCTGGCGGTGAGGTCGGCGTGGTCCTGGGTCCAGTCGGCGCCCGCCGGACGCGGCGGGACGAGGGACGCCCAGGGGACGGGCCGCGCGCGGAAGCCGCCGTCGTCGTCGAGGTGGACGTAGGGCCGGACCCGGTCGAGGAAGCGGGGGGTGCCGTAGGACGCGAGGGCCATCACCTTGAACTCGTCGCTGCTGCGCAGGAATCCGAGGTGCTGGGTGAGGTCCTCGTAGAACAGGCCCATCGAGTCGGGCAGCGACTGCGAGCCGAGCACGGTGAGTTCTCGGTTCGCGTAGCGTCCGGCGAGGTGGGAGCCGCACTCTCCGCGCCCGTCGAGGACGAGGACGGCGCTGTCGGGCCAGGGGCCGGCCAGGCCGGCGGAGGCCGCGTGGGCGACGTGGTGGGCGACGAAGCGGACCTTGCCGGGGTCCAGGCCCGGCAGGGCCTCGGCGAGGAAGCCGGGGGCGCGGCGGGCGTACTCCTGGCGCAGCTGGTCCCAGGGATCGTGCAGTCCCATCTGGTCGGCGGGGCGGGCCAGTTCGGGGTCGTAGGAGTAGGCGACCGCGTCGAGGTCGGCGGGGGTCAGCCCGGCCTCGTCGAGGCACCACCGGGCGGACAGCTCGGGGAGTTCCCAGGCGGAGAAGGGCACGGGCCGCTTGCCGTGCTTGCGCCGGCTGAACCGTTCCTCCTCGGCCGCCGCCACGATCCTGCCGTCCACGACCAGGGCGGCGGCGGGGTCGTGGAAGAGGGCGTTGATTCCCAGAACGCGCATGCGATGCCTCCGTACGGCTGACGGGAAGGGCGGGGTGCGCCCAAGGAGTGTCGGGCACCGGACGCCACTCGCTGATCCGGCCCGATCGACACGACACGCCCTAGGCGGCCGGATCGGGCGCGGGCTGCGCCGCCGCGAAGTAGGCGATGGTCTGCTTGATGCCCTCCTCCCAGGGCACGCGGGGCGTCCAGCCGAGCAGCTCGCGGGCCAGACCGGTGTCGGGGCGCCGCCGCTGCGGGTCGTCGGTCGGACGGTCGACGTACACGATGGAGGAGGACGATCCGGTGAGTGCGACGATGCGCCGGGCGATCTCGCCGACGGTGACCTCGTCGCTCCCGCCGATGTTGACGGGCCGCACGGAGTGGCTTGCCGCGACCAGCAGCACCCCGTCGACGGTGTCGTCGACGTAGCACAGGGACCGGGTCTGCCGGCCGTCGCCCGCGACGGTGAGCGGTTCGCCGGCCAGGGCCTGGCTGACGAAGGTCGGGACGGCCCGGCCGTCGCGCGCGCGCATGCGCGGCCCGTAGGTGTTGAACATCCGGACGATGCCGGCGTCGGCGTCCCGGGTCCGTACGTGGGCGGTGACCAGCGCCTCGGCGAAACGTTTGGACTCGTCGTAGACGCTGCGCGGCCCGACCGGGTTCACGTTGCCCCAGTAGTCCTCGCGCTGCGGGTGCGTCAGCGGGTCGCCGTACACCTCGGACGTGGAGGCCAGCAGGAGGCGCGCCCCGTCACGCTCGGCGACGGCCAGCATGTTCCGGGTGCCGAGGCTGCCGACGTCGAGGGTCTCCAGCGGCAGCCGCAGGTAGTCGGCCGGTGACGCCGGGCAGGCGAAGTGCAGGACGAGGTCGTAGTGGCCTCGCAGCAGCGCGGGCGCGTCGGGTGCGCTGACGTCGCAGTCGACGAACCGGAAGCCGGGGCGTCCCTCCAGGTGGGCGACGTTCTCACGGGCCCCGGAGCACTGGTTGTCGGCGCAGTCGACTTCGACGCCCGAATCCAGCAGACGGTCGCACAGGTGGCTGCCGAGGAAGCCGGCGCCACCGGTCACCAGGGCACGGTGCCAGGTGCGCGTCGAGACAGCAGGCATAGGGGTGTCCCTTCGTCCGCGCGCGGGCGTGAGAGACGGAGCGTCCCGTGCACGCGCGGGCGTGGCTCGAGAAAAGGGGTTCGGCGGGGTCGGCGGGCTGTCGGGGAGCCATCGCCGGTTTCTCGGAAGGGGAGTGATCGGTCGGTGCGGGCCGCGTGCACACGGCACCGCCGTGGTGGTGGGTCGCCTCGTTCCGGACGCCGCACTGGCCAGGGTTCCCGGACGAGTAGCTTTCACACGTTGATCCCTACTCGTCCGGTTTCGTCCACTTCAGCCGCGATGTGAGCAACCCCACTGCCTTATGAAGTTTCTTTTCGCTGCGCCCAGTTGCGGAGCCCCGCACCGGCCGGGGCGAGCCGGCCCAGTCGTCGCCGGTGCCCGGTCTGCCACGATGGTCCACGCCGTGACGACTCGGTGGAACCATCCGCGCAGCGCAGCCCGGTGGCTCTCCGGTTCCCCGGTCCCCCCGTCCTCTTGCCCCGGGTACGACTGTGTCCTTCACCCCTGCTCCGGCCACCCCCGCGCCGGACACCTCCGCCGCCCCCTCCGGGGCGGCGTCCCGCTCCCCCTGGCGTTCGCTGCGTCACCGCGGCATGCGCTGGTGGTCCGTGGCGAACTTCGTGTCGAACGCCGGCACCTGGATGCAGCTCACCGTGCAGAACCTGCTCGTCCTGCAGATCACGGGTTCCGCCGCCGCCACCGGTCTTTCGATGTCGGTGCAGGCCGCTCCGGCCCTCTTCGTGAGCCTGCTGGGCGGCACCGCGGTGGATCGCTGGCCGCTGAAGCTGACCGCCGCCGTCAGCCAGGCCCTGCTCGGCGTGATCGCCTTCACGACGGCGACCCTGGTGGCGCTCGACCTGCTCGACATGACGACCCTGATGGTGCTGGCCGCCGTCACCGGCGTCGTCGCCACCGTCGACGGCCCCGCGTGCGCCCTGCTCGGCAACGACCTCGTGCCGGTGGAGGACGTGCCGTCCGCCATCGGCGTGGGCGCCCTGGTGCACAACGCGGGCCGGCTGGCCGGCACGGCCCTGGCCGGGGTGACCGTGGGCTTCCTCGGCACGGCGGCCGCGTACGCCGCCAACGGGCTGTCGTTCCTGGTCGTGACGGCGGTCATCCCGTTCCTGCGACCGGCGCCCGGCGCGGCCCGGCACTCCGCCCGGGCGGGCGCGGCGCGGGGGCCCGAGCCGTCCGGTGCGGGCCCGGACCTGAGCGTGCGGGAGGGGCTGCGCTTCTTCGCACGCCGCCCCCGTCTCGTGGCGCTCGCCGCGGTCACGGGCGTCAGCTCGGTGTTCGGCCGCAACTACGGCCTCACCCTCGCGGTGCTCGTCACCGGGCCGCTCGCGGGCGGCGCCGGCTCCTTCGGCACCGTCTCCACGGTGCTGGCCGTCGGCGGCATCCTGGGCGCCGTGCTCGGCGCGCGGCTGCGCCGGCCCTCCGTGCGGGTGGTGGGCACGCTGGCGGCGGCGGGCGGCCTGCTGCAGGTGGCGGCCGGGCTGTCCCCGTCCCTGGCGGTGCTGCTGGTCCTGGTGCTGCCGATGGCGGTCGTGGAATCCGTCTCCGACACCACGGGGACGGCGGTGCTCCAGACGGATCCGCCCCCGCACCTGCGCGGACGCGTGCTCGGCGTGTGGAGCAGCATCGGCACGGCCTGGGGTCTGGGCGGACCTCCGGCGCTCGGCCTGCTGATGGAGACGGCCGGCGCCCGCGGCGCCCTCGTGGCGGGGGGCCTGATCATCGCGGGCACGATCGGGACGGGTCTGCTGCTGCGCGCCCGGCGCACCCCCGTGCCGGTGCCGATCCCGGCGAAGGACCTGGACACCGGAACGCGTCCCGCCCTGGAGACGGCAGCCTGACACCAGGGGTCAGCCCATCAATACGGGCACCCCCCGAACCCGGACCGCCGCTGCGCGCACCGCACTCCCCCACACCCGCGGCGGCCCCGGCGAGAGACCTGGACACCGGAACGCCGCCGACGGCTGGGCGATCCGGTCCACCTCCGCGCCCATGACCGACCACGCCTCCCACCGGCTGGGCGCGATGTCCGCCCGCCGCCGGACGGGCCGCCCGGCCCGCGCGTGCGTGCGGACCGGACGGCCGGCCCGCGCATGCGGACCGGCCGGGAATGCTCGCGTGCGCGTCCGTCAGAGGACGGTGCCCGGGTCCTCCGGCCGGATGCGGCCGCGCCAGCCCCCGGTGCTGCCGCCCTTCTCGACGTACTCCTTGAACCGGTGCAGGTCGCCCTTGACCCGCCGGTCGATCATGCCGAGCGCGTCCGCGCCCTTCTCGGCCACGCCGGTCGGCTCGACCTCCATGGTGAGCTCCACGCGCGTGTGCGTGTCGTCCAGCTGCTCGAAGCGGACCGAGCCGCGCTGCTGGGTGTCGCCGCCCACGGACCGCCAGGTGATGCGGTCGTCGGCCAGCTGGTCGACGATCTCGGTGTCGAACTCGCGCTTCACCCCGCCGATGCTCGTCACCCAGTGGTTGTGCCGCTCGTCCAACTGGCGGACCTCCTCGACGCCCTCCATGAAGCGCGGGAAATCCTCGAACTGGGTCCACTGGTCGTAGGCCCGGCGCAGCGGGACCTCCACGTCGACCGTCTCCCTGACCGTGCTCATCGATCCTCCTGGTGCGCTCGTCTCGCAGGCCGGTCCGCGCTCCGCGGACCGGCCTGCCGTGCTGTTCGGGGGGCGGGTACCCGGGCGGCGCGATGTGAAAGATCGTGAGAACGGGTGATTCGACGTGTGGTGCCGTCCAGCCGGGAACCCGGCGTCCATGAACGCTGAGAGAGTGCCGCACGAGTCGTACTGGCTGCAGACCGCGCCCCCCGGTGATCCCGCTCCCCCGCCGGACGGTGACCTCGAGGTCGACGTCGCCGTGGTCGGCGGGGGCATCGCGGGGCTCAGCACGGCGTGGGAACTGGCCCGGCAGGGCCGTCAGGTGGCCGTCCTGGAGGCGGGCCGGCTCGCCGCCTCGGTCACCGGGCACACCACGGCCAAGCTCACCGCGCTGCACACCCTGGTCTACGACCGGCTGCGCCGCACCCGTGGCCCGGAGGCCGCCCGGCTGTACGCGCGCTCGCAGACCGAGGCGATCCGCCGCGCCGAGGAGTGCGCGCGGGAGCTGGGCGTCGACTGCGAGTGGGAGGAGGCCGCGGCCCACACGTACGCCGAGAACCCGCGGCGCGTCGGTGAGCTGCGCGCCGAGGCGGAGGCGGCCCGGGAGGCGGGGCTGGACGCGGAGTTCGTCACGGAGACGGACCTGCCCTTCCCGGTGGCCGGCGCGGTCCGGGTGAACGGGCAGGCCCAGTTCCATCCGCGCAAGTACCTGCTGGCGCTCGCGGAGGACCTGCGTCGGCACGGTGGCACGGTGTACGAGAACACCCGGGTGACCGGGCTCACCGAGGGCGAGCCCTGCGTGCTCACCACCGAGGCGGGCGTGCGGGTGCGCGCCTCGAAGGTCGTGGTCGCCACGCACTACCCCGTGTTCGACCGCGCCCTGCTCTTCGCCCGGCTGTCCTCGCGCCGGGAGCTGGTCGTGGCCGGCCCGATCGCCGAGGAGCACGCTCCGCGCCACATGTACATCACGCCGGAGCGCTCCACACGCTCGGTGCGCACCGCGCCCCTCGGCGAGGGACGCCGGCTGCTGATCGTCACGGGCGAGCACTTCACCCCCGGCACCGCCGACGCGGAGGAACGCTTCGAGCGGCTGGCAGCCTGGGCCCAGCGCCACTTCCCGCAGGTGACGCTCACACACCGGTGGGCCACCCAGGACAACGACTCGACGGACACCGTGCCGCTCGTCGGTCCGTTCCACGCCGGCAGCCGGCACACCTACGTGGCGACCGGCTTCGGCGGCTGGGGCATGAGCGGCGGCATCATGGCGGGCCGGCTGCTCGCGGACCTCGTCGGCGGGCGCGAGGTCGCCTGGAGCGCGCTGTACGACCCGCGCCGACTGGGCCCGGTCGTACGCGAGGGAGGCCGGTTCCTCACCCATCAGGCGCAGGTGGCGCGGCACTTCGTCGGCGACCGGATCGCACCGCTGGCCAGGACCGGTCCGTCGCCGGACGACATCGCGCCGGGTGACGGGGCGGTGGTGCGGGTGGGCGCGGGACTGTGCGCCGTCCACCGGGACGAGGAGGGGCGGCTGCACGCGCTGTCGGCCCGCTGCACCCACCTCGGCTGCATCGTGTCGTTCAACCGGGCCGAGCAGGCGTGGGAGTGCCCCTGCCACGGCTCCCGTTTCACCCCGGACGGCGAGGTCGTCCAGGGACCCGCGGTGCGGCCGCTGCCCCGGCGCGATCTCTGACCGCGTTTCCCGGCCCCAGGTCGGGGGCACCCGGTCCGCACCTCAGAGAGAGCCCCGACCGGGCTCGTCCCGGACAAGGAAGAAGATGAAGCGCCGTGACCGCGCGGTCTGCGAAGAAGGAAGTCCTGCACGTGCCCCCGACCGGCTGGCTGGAGTCCCGGCACCCGGAGGAGAGGTCGATACGCACCTGCGTCGCCGCTGTGGAGGACAGAGACAAACAGCCCTCGGCCCGCACGGGGGCCGAGTGGAACATCGTCCGGGGCGAGGACTGATCCCCTCCCCGGCCGGTGCCCGACCCCCGTCTTCGATCCCCGGAGCGACTGTGAAAGCACTTGTCATCAACCGCACCCTGAAGGGGTCTCCCGAGCCCTCGACCACCGAGGCACTGGCCTCGGTGGTCCCGCGTCGGCTCGCCGAGCGGGGCGTGGAGGAGTCCTTCGTACGGGCCGTCGACCTAAAGATCACCCCCGGTGTCGTGACCGACGCGGGCGACGGCGACGAGTGGCCCGGCGTGCACCAGCGGCTCCTGGACTCCGAGATCCTGGTGACGGCCCCGCCGACCTGGCCGGGACGTCCGTCCTCGGTGGCGCGGCGGGCCCTCTCCGGGCGGCCGCTGCAGGCCGCGGGCTGAGGAGTGCGTCCGTGACCACTGAAGCTCTCGCTCCGCACCCTCCCCTGCGCTGCTGGGTGCTGCCGGGCGTGTACCGCCCCCAGTTCGACACCCGGCTGCTGACCCGTGCCCTGCACCGCGAAGGCGTCACGCCGGGCACCGACGTACTGGATCTGGGCACGGGCAGCGGCATGCTGGCCGTCGAGGCCGCCCGGCTGGGCGGGCGGGTCACCGCCGTGGACATCTCCCGGCGGGCGCTGGCCGCCGCCTGGTGGAACGCCCGGCAGAACGGGCAGACCCTGCGGCTGCGCCGCGGGGACCTGATGACGGCGGTGTCCGGCCGGCAGTTCGACCTGGTCGTCTCCAACCCGCCGTACGTGCCCGCCCCGGGCAACCGTCCGCCCCGGGGCGCGGCCCGCGCCTGGGACGCCGGAGCCGACGGCCGGCTGCTGATCGACCGGATCTGCGACCACGCGCCCGCGCTCCTGCGCCCCTCGGGAAGGCTCCTGATGGTGCACTCGCATCTGTGCGGCGTCGACGCCACGCTGGCCCGGCTGACCGCGGCCGGACTGCGGGCGCAGGTCGTCGAACGGTCCCAGCTGCCCTACGGCCGGGTGCTGCGCTCCCGGGTGGACTGGCTGCGCGACCGCGGTCTCGCGGACGACGACCTCACGGAGGAACTGGTGGTGATCCGTGGTGAACGCGTCTGAACGGCCCCGCCGCATCCGGGTCCAGCGGGACGGCCCGCTGCTGGTGGAGGGGCCCGTCGAGGTGGTCGGCGAGGACGGCGAGGTGACGGTCTGCGACCGGTTCAGCGTGGCCGTCTGCACCTGCCGCCGCAGCAAGATCTTCCCCTGGTGCGACACCAGCCACCGCAGGCGCGCTCAACGGACGACGACGGACGAGGACGGGACCGCATGACCACGACGACTGACCGGCGCCTCTCGCGGCGGACGGTGCCCGCGCTGCCCGCGCCGCGCGGCCCGCTGTCCGCCGCCGTCATGGATCTGCTGCGCGGCGAGCGGGACGTCGATGTCCCCTCGCCGGCCGAGGCGTCACCGTACGGCGACGATCTCCAGCTCGCCCTGTACGTCCTGTATGAGCTGCACTACCAGGGCTTCGAGGGCGTTTCGGACGCGCGGGAGTGGGACAGCGGCCTACTCGCCGTACGGGGCACGCTCGAGGACCGCTTCCTGGGCGCGCTGCGCGCGGACGTGCCGGTGGGTGAGGGGGACAGCGCGTGGGCGGCGCTGGACGAACTGCAGGTCGAGCCGGTGGACGGCACCGGCAGCGTCTCGCACTTCCTGCGGGACGAGGGCACCCTCGCCCAGCTGCGCGAGTACGCGGCACTGCGCTCGCTGTACCACCTGAAGGAGGCCGACCCGCACGCCTGGGTCATCCCCCGCCTGTACGGGCGGGCCAAGGCGGCGATGGTGGCCGTGGAGTTCGACGAGTTCGGCGGGGGCCGCGCGGACGAGATCCACGCCCAGCTGTTCGCCGACCTGATGACGGACCTGGGGCTGGAGACGGCGTACGGCCACTATGTCGACGCGGCTCCCGCCGAGGTGCTGGCGACGGTCAACCTGATGTCCCTGTTCGGTCTGCACCGGGCACTGCGGGCCGCCCTCGTGGGGCACTTCGCCTCGGTCGAGGTCACCTCGTCCCCGGGGTCGCGGCGGCTGGCCGAGGCGCTGCGCCGGGTGGGGGCGGGCCCGGCCGCCGTACGGTTCTACACCGAGCACGTCGAGGCGGATGCCGTCCACGAGCAGGTCGTGCGGCACGACGTCGTCGGGGGGCTGCTGGAGGACGAACCCGGTCTGGAGGCCGACGTGGTGTTCGGCATCCGCGCCACCGGCCATCTGGAGGACCGCCTGGCGACCCGGCTGCTCGCGGCGTGGCGGGACGGCGGGACGGCGCTGCGGACCCCGGAGCGGACCGCCACGGCCGCCTGACGCACGGGGACGAGGCTCGGGGACGCCGGCCTCGCGTAGGAACCACGCCGAAGCCCCTGCCGCACGCACCCGTGCGGCCATCGAGGCCCGCCCGGCATCCCCGCGGTGCTGCCCGGTGAGCGGGTGACCGAGCCGGTGCTGGGGTACCTGCTCACCGGGGTCGAGGCGGGCATGTTCCTGCCGGACGCGGCCGACCGGCGACTCCGCACCGTACGGGTCGTCGCCGAGGACTGACCGCCGCCCCGCGCGCCTCACCCGTGCACCGCCGTTACACCGGCCCCGCCGCCGGGTACCCGGGCGGGCGTTTCCCCGTTCCGACCCGTACCCCCTGGGAGAGGCGTGACCGACGACACCGGGAGCACCACCAGCACCGACGACACGCGCACCGACCCGACGGACGCAGGGAAGGTCGCCCTTCTGGTGGTCGACATGATCAACACCTATGACCACGAGGACGCCGAGCTGCTCGTGCCGTCCGTCGAGCAGGTCGTGCCGGTCCTCGCGGACCTGATCGGGCGGGCCCGCGCGGCGGACGTCCCCGTGATCTACGCGAACGACAACTTCGGGCGCTGGCGCTCCCACCACGGCGAGTTGGTGGAGAACGCGCTGTCCCGGCCGCGCGCCGACCTGGTCGAGCCGATCCGCCCGGACGACGAGTCGCTGTTCGTGGTGAAGGCCCGGCACTCCGCCTTCTACGAGACGCCCCTGTCGTATCTGCTGTGGCGGCTGGGGGTGGGGCACGTGGTGCTGACCGGTCAGGTCACCGAGCAGTGCGTGCTGTACTCCGCGCTGGACGCGCACATCCGGCACCTGGACGTCACGGTGCCCGAGGACGCCGTCGCCTCCATCCACCCGCATCTGGCGTCCGCCGCGCTGGAGATGATGGAGCTCAACATGGGGGCGCGGATCGCGAAGGCGGCGGACGTCGACTTCGGCGGCTGAGTCAGCGCCGGACCCCGCTCGTGGCCTTCGCGGCGTCGTCCGGGGCCCGATCGGCCGTCCGTCGGCCGGAACCGGCGCCGCGGCGGACGACGAGCACGGCGCCAGGGCGACGGCGAGTCCGACTGCGGTCCGAACGCCGAAGGGCTCACCGAACATGAGCGCCCCCAGACGGCCGTCACGGGTGCCATCAGGAACATCAGGGTGTTCACCTGGGTGACGCCCGAGCGCCGAAGGATGATCCAGTACAGGCCGTAGCCGCCGAAGGTGACGAGGACGACGGGCCACGCCGTGGGCGTCGACCTGATCGCCGCCGAGGCCGGGGTCACCAAGAAGACCATCTACGACCGCTTCGGTCCCAAGGAGCAGCTGGTCGTGGAGTACCTCGCCGGCCGGGACGATCACCGTACGGCCCAGCAGATCCGCCGTGCAGACCAGACGGCGCCTACTGTGGCGATCCACGTGATCTCGCCGCGACCGGAGGAGAAATGACCGTGGCCCAGGCACGGCCGGGGGGCGAACGGCGGGGCTGGGCACCGCTGCTGGCCGTGTGCGCCGGCTACTTCATGGTGATCCTGGACGTGACCGTCATCAACGTCGCCGTCCCCGTCATCGGCCGCGACCTCTCCGCCTCGCTCACCGGCGTCCAGTGGGTCACCGACGGCTACACGCTCGTCCTCGCCGGGTTCCTGCTGACCGGCGGCGCGCTGGGCGACCGGCTGGGCAACCGCCGTGTCTTCTGCGCCGGGGTGGCCGTGTTCACCGCCGCCTCCGCCGCCTGCGCGCTCGCGCCGGACGTGTCGTTCCTGGTCGCCGCCCGCCTCGTGGAGGGACTGGGCGCCGCCCTCATCGTCCCGGGCTCCCTCGCCCTGCTCCAGCAGGCGTATCCGGAACCGGCGGCCCGTTCGCGCGCCTTCGGGCTGTGGGGGTCGATGGCGGGCATCGCCGCCTCGGCCGGCCCGCTGCTCGGCGGAGCGCTCGTGTCCACCGTCGGCTGGCGCTGGGTCTTCCTCGTCAACCTCCCGGTCGGCGCGGCCTGTCTCGCGCTGACCCTGCGTCATGTGGCGCCCTCGCCCCGCCGGGCCGACCGCGCCCTGGACTGGCCCGCGCAGTGCGCGGTCGTGGCGGCCGTCGCCCTGCTGACCGCCTCGCTCAACGAGGCCGGGCGGCGCGGCTGGACCGACCCGGCCGTCCTCGCCGGCCTGGGCCTGGCCGTCCTGGCCGCCGTGGCGTTCGCCGTCCGCGAGCGGCTGGCCCGCTCCCCCGCTCTACCGCTGAGCCTGCTGCGGGCGCGGGAGGTGAGCGGCGGGGCCGCGATCGGCCTGCTGTTCAACTTCGCCTTCTACGGCATGGTCTTCACGGCGAGCCTGGAGTTCCAGCAGGAGCGCGGCTACAGCGCCTTCGAGACGGGGCTGGCGCTCTTCCCGGCGGTGGCGATGACCATGTTCGCCTCCGTTCTGTCCGGCCGGCTGGCCCGCCGTACCGGCGACCGGCCCCTGGTGGTCACCGGCATGGTCGTGGCCGCGCTCGGCCTCGCCGGGTGGGCGGCGGCGGGCCCCGACCCCGGCTACGCCCTCCTGGTCGCCCCGATGATGGCGGCGGGCTTCGGCACCTCGTTCGCCCTGACCGGCTCGACCACCACCGTCATGGGCGCCGTACCCGCCGGGTACGCGGGCACCGCCTCCGCGCTGTTCAACACCACCCGCCAGATCGGCAGCGCCACGGGCGTCGCCCTCGGCGGCAGCCTGCTCGCCTCGGCCGCCACCCCGTCGGCCGGTCTGCGCCTCAGCATGGCCGCCGGCGCCGCCGCCTACCTCACGGCCGCGGCGCTGGCGTGGCGGTGCGTGCCGAAGCGGTGACCGGCCCCGCCCCGCGGATCCGTGCACGTCACTCTCGCCGATCATGGACGACGCTTGGCGCGAGGACAGGATCGGCAGCGCGCTGCGGGGGCGGAACCCCACCGTGCCGCGCCGGCTGGACGCCGGGTTCGCGGTGATCGGGGACACGCAGTTCCTCCCCGGCTACTGCGTGCTCCTGTCGGACGACCCCACGGCCGGGCGGCTCTCCGACCTCCCGCGGGAGAGACGGCTGGCCTTCCTGTCCGGCATGGACCGGCTCGGCGAGGCCGTCGAACGCGCCTGCGGGCGGCTGGACCCGGGCTTCCGGCGGGTCAACCTGGAGATCCTGGGGAACACCGACTCCTTCCTGCACGCCCATGTGTGGCCCCGCTACGACTGGGAGCCGGCCGGCCTCGTCGGGATGCCGGTGTGGCTGTACCCGCGCCGCTGCTGGAGCGATCCGGCACACGCCCTCGGCCCGCGGCACGACCCCCTGCGCGAGGCGATCGGCGCGGAGCTCGACCGGCCGACGGACCCCGGGGCACCGCGCTGACCTGTGCCGACGGACGCCGTACGCGTGCGCGGCCCCGACGCGTGAAATGCTGGGAGACCGGCACAGCCGGGACCCCTAGAGGTGGAGGACGCGATGGACTGGGCTTGGTTCGCGCAGCAGATGGCGTCGATGGCACGCGATCTCCTGGCGCAGGAGTCGGTCGACGCGACCCTGGGACGGATCACACGCTCCGCCACCGAGCTGGTGGAGGGCTGCGACGCCGCGGGGATCCTGGTGCTGCGAGGCGACGCGGTGCAGACGCTGGCCGCCACCGACGACCTCGTCGTGGTCAGCGACCGGATCCAGGGGGAGCTGCGGGAGGGGCCCTGCTTCGACGCCGCGCGCTCCCGCACGGGCGAACGGGTCTACCGCATCCCCGATTTCACCGCGGACGCGGGGCGCTGGCCCCGCTACGCGCCCCGGGCCCAGGAGCTCGGGATCGGCAGCATGATGGGCTTCCTCCTCTACACCGAGGACGAGGATCTCGGCGCTCTCGATCTCTACTCCCGCAAGCCGGGCGCCTTCACCGAGGCGAGCGAGCTCGCCGGGTGGCTGCTCGCCTCCCACGCCGCGATCGCCTTCTCCAGCGCCCGCACCCACGCCCAGATGGAGGACGCCGTCGCCACCCGCCATGTGATCGGCGAGGCCATGGGCATCCTCATGGGCCGTCACGGGCTCGACGAGGCGGGCGCCTTCGACGTCCTGCGCCGCTTCTCGCAGGAGAACAACATCAAGCTCCGCGAGGTCGCCCGGCAGGTCTGTGAGAAGGGCGCCCTGACCTGAGCGGCGGGGACCTGTGCGCGGGTGCGGGCCGCACTCTAGACCACCGCCCCCTCGCCACGCCCGGGGGGCCGTGTTCGACCTGACTGAGCCGGGAGTGGAGAATCAGAACCATGAGCGAGAACGTGTTTTTCCAGATCTCGGCCGACGGCGAGGACCTCGGCCGCATCGTCTTCCGGCTCTTCGACGACGTCGTGCCGAAGACCGCGCGCAACTTCCGTGAGCTGGCGACCGGCCAGAACGGCTACGGCTACAAGGGCGCGCCCTTCCACCGGGTCATCCCCGAGTTCATGCTGCAGGGCGGCGACTTCACCAACGGCAACGGCACCGGCGGCAAGAGCATCTACGGCGAGAAGTTCGCCGACGAGAACTTCCAGCTGAAGCACGACCGTCCGTTCCTGCTGAGCATGGCGAACGCCGGACCGAACTCCAACGGTTCGCAGTTCTTCGTCACCACGGTCGCCACGCCGTGGCTGGACGGCAAGCACGTCGTCTTCGGCGAGGTCGTCGAGGGCGAGGACGTCGTCCAGGCGGTCGAGGCCCTGGGCAGCCGCTCGGGCGCGACGGCCAAGAAGATCCTCATCAAGGACTCCGGCACCGTCGACTGACGTACCGTCGACACGGCACGGCCCGGCGCGATGTCCACGCCGGGCCGTTCGCGTCGCCGGTGTCAGGCGTCGCCCGCGCCCTCGGGGGCGCCGCCCGAGGGCGTGACCAGCCGCCGGTACGCGGCGCGCGCGTGCCGCACCCGGGCCAGGACCGTGCCCACGAGCGCGGCGGTGAGCAGGCACGCGAGCCAGAACGTGTCACGGGACCCGGTCCAGGTCAGCGTGCCCTCGGGCGGCACGCCGAAGGCGTTGAGGAACAGCCAGCACAGGACGGCCGTCCCGGGGGCCGCGCTGAAGCGGGCGCCCAGCCCCAGGAACGCGGCCAGCAGCGACAGCGCGGTCAGCGCCAGGAAGGGCCGGTCCGGGCCGACGACGGCGTTGACGAGTGCCACGAGGACCAGTGCCCCGCCGAACGCCCCGGCCCACACCAGACGGGTCGGCACGGGCCGCGGAACGGGCTTCGCGCCCTTGCCGAGGGACACCCATTCGATCACTGCGGTGCTTCCTTCCGGTCCACCCCCGCCGCCCGGCGAGAGGAGATCGTCCCGGTCGCCACGGCGCATGACACTGAACCGTGATTGTCTCACTGGTCCCTGTACGGCCTCCGCGGCCGATTCCGGGGTCGCTCGTAGGGTGGCACCGGCGGGGCGCCGGGGAAACAGCCGTTCCGGCCAGTCGCCGGGCCCTCCCCGGCCATGTCCCGCGGATCAGCGGGGCGCACGCCCGCGGCGCTGCCCGGTGCGGGTGCGCTGGGGGTCGCAGCGCTCCACGGCGACACCGGCGAGCACCAGTCCGGCCGCGATGACCAGCCCGTCGGCCACGGCGATGCCGGTGCCGAGGGTGGTGAGGCCGGCCGCCAGCAGCCACCAGGCGCGGGTGCGGCGGTACTCCTGGGGGCGGGCGGGGCGGCCCGCGCGGAACCGCCGGACGAAGCGGGGGTCGTCCCGCAGGAGTCGGGTCTCCAGCGCGACCAGGCGGTCGTCGTCGGACGAGGGCATGGCTCCTCCTTCCCGGAGCGCGTCGCCGCGCCTGGAGCCGTTCCGATCGAGGGGGGTACCGACAGTCGAACCCGCGCGGTCGCGCCCCCGCCATCGGTCCCCGCACCCATGTTTCCCGGGGCGCGACACCCACAAGCGCGGGACGCGGGACCTGCACGAACCCCTCGCACACACGGCCCGGGCGGCGGACCCGGCGGGGGTGACCCACCGGAGCCGCCGCCCGGGCCGTTCATCGGTCGCGCACCGGCGGCCGTCGCCGCGGAGGGCTCACGCCGATCCGGCCGGACCGCTCTGGACCGCCTGCGCGGACTCCTCGGGGAGCCGTTCCTCCGCGGGAGGCGGCGTGGAGCCGCCCCGCCGGCGGGCGAACCAGCCCGCGGCCGGCTCGGTGTAACGGGCGGTCAGCGGACCCACGACGACCAGGATGAGGACGTAGGCCGTGGCCAGCGGGCCGAGCGAGGGCTCGATGCCGGCGGTGACGGCGAGTCCGGCGATGACGATGGAGAACTCGCCGCGGGCGACCAGCGTGCCACCGGCCCGCCAGCGGCCCTTGGGGCCCACTCCGGCGCGCTTCGCGGCCCAGTGGCCCGTGGCGATCTTCGTGGCGGTCGTGACGACGGCCAGCGCGAGGGCCGGCAGCAGCACGGGCGGGATGCTCGCCGGGTCGGTGTGCAGTCCGAAGAAGACGAAGAACACCGCGGCGAACAGGTCCCGCAGCGGCGCGAGCAGGTTGTGCGCGCCCTCGGCGACCTCACCGGACAGGGCGATGCCGACGAGGAAGGCGCCGACGGCCGCGGAGACCTGGAGCTGCTGGGCGATCCCGGCGACCAGCAGCGTCAGGCCGAGCACCACCAGGAGCAGCTTCTCGGGGTCGTCGCTGGAGACGAAGCGCGAGATGTGCCGTCCGTAGCGCACGGCCAGGACGAGGACGAGCCCGGCCACGCCGAGCGCGATGGCGAGCGTCAGGCTGCCCGCCGCGATCCCGGCACCGGCCAGCAGGGCGGTGAGGATCGGCAGGTAGACGGCCATGGACAGGTCTTCGAGGACGAGGATGCTGAGGATGACCGGGGTCTCGCGGTTGCCGAGCCGGCCCAGGTCGCCGAGAACCTTCGCGATGACGCCCGACGACGAGATCCAGGTGACGCCGGCCAGGACGACGGCGGCGACCGGGCCCCAGCCCAGCAGCAGCGCCATGGCGGCGCCGGGCAGGGCGTTCAGGGTGGCGTCGACGAGACCCGCCGGGTACTGCGTCTTGAGGTTGGAGACGAGGTCGGTGGCCGTGTACTCCAGGCCGAGCATGAGCAGCAGCAGGATGACGCCGATCTCGGCGCCGATCGCCACGAACTCCTCACTGGTGCCGAGCGGGAGCAGCCCGCCCTCGCCGAAGGCGAGACCGGCCAGCAGGTAGAGGGGGATCGGCGAGAACTGCAGGCGTCCGGCCAGCCGGCCGAGCAGTCCCAGGCCGAGGATGATCGCACCGAACTCGATCAGGAAGATGGCGGAGGAGTGCATCGATCACTCCCGTCCGAGTATCGCGGCGGCCGCCTCCACGCCCTCGCGGGTGCCGATGACGATCAGGATGTCTCCCCCGGCCAGCCGGAAGTCCGGCGTCGGCGAGGGGATCGCCTGGGCGCGCCGCAGGACGGCGACGAGGGAGGCCCCGGTCTCGGTGCGCATCCTCGTGTCGCCGAGGACGCGCCCGTTCCAGTACGAGGTGGTGGACAGCTCGATGCGTTCGGCCACCAGTCCCAGGTCGGTCGTGGACAGCAGGTTCGGGCTGTGGTGGGAGGGGGCCAGCGCGTCGATCAGCGAGGTGGTCTCCGGTTCGGTCAGGTGCAGCGACTGGGCGCACGCGTCGGGGTCGTCGGCCCGGTAGACGTTCACCGTCCGGGTGCCGTCCCGGTGGGCGATCACCGACAGATGGCGGTGCTCCCGTGTGGTGAGGTCGTACTGGACACCGATCCCCGGCAAGGGCGTGGTGCTCATCCGCGGAGCAGGCACAACCCCTCCCCTCCATGGTTGTTCGCGACTGTGCTGCCGGCACGGCTCCTCGGCCCGGTGGCCCGCCGTGCGGTGCTCATCGTGCCAGGTGCCCGCGAGCTGGGCATATGGGTGTCAGCACGGATGGACGGAGGGTGGCGGCGGCGGTGAGAATGCGTGCGGGGCAGTGGGCCCCCGCACGGGCCGGGCCCCTGAGGGGGTCGTCCGGCGGCCACGGGAGACAGTGGAGGTGGGCATCGGCGGGAAGGGCGGCGATCATGACGTTGTACTGGCGGATCTTCCTTCTCAACGCGGCGGTGCTGCTCGCCGCGGTGCTACTGCTCCTGGGGCCGGTCACCGTGTCCACCCCGGTGCTGTTCGGGGAGGCGCTGGTCCTGCTGACGGGACTCGCCGTGATGCTGGTCGCCAACGCCGTCCTGCTGCGCTTCGGGCTCGCCCCGCTGGCCCGGCTGACCCGGGCCATGGCCACCGCCGACCTGCTGCGCCCCGGCAGCCGTACGAACGTCACCGGGCCCGGTGAGATGGCCGAGCTGACCAAGACGTTCAACGCGATGCTCGTCCGTCTGGAGGCGGAGCGGGCCACCAGCACCGGCCGGGTGCTGTCCGCGCAGGAGGCCGAGCGGCACCGCCTCGCGCAGGAGCTCCACGACGAGGTGGGCCAGACCCTCACCGCGGTCCTGCTCCAGCTCAAGCACGCGGCCGACCGGGCGCCCGAGACGGTCCGCGCCGATCTGCGCCAGGCGCAGGAGACCACCCGCGCGGGCCTGGAGGAGATCCGCCGCATCGCCCGCCGGCTGCGGCCCGGCGTCCTGGAGGAGCTGGGGCTGCACAGCGCCCTGCGGGCCCTGGCGAACGAGTTCACCACCTCGCTGCTGAGCGCCACGACGCACATCGCGCCCGGTGTGCCCGCCCTGGACCCGGCGACCGAGCTCGTCCTGTACCGCGTCGCGCAGGAGGGGCTCACCAACACCGCGCGGCATGCCCGTGCCACCCGGGTCGAGGTGCATCTGCGGCCCGAGGCCGACGGCCGGGTGACCCTGCTGGTCCGCGACGACGGCCGCGGGATCGGATCGGCCCCGGAGGGCGCCGGCCTCAGCGGCATGCGGGAGCGCGCCCTGCTCGTCGGCGCCGAGCTCACCGTCGGCCCCGGCCCGCGCGGCGGGACCGAGATCCGCCTGCGCGTCGACGGCAGTCCGTCCGTCCCCCGCCCCCAGGAGAACGCACGATGACCGCACCCGCCCGCATCCTGCTCGCCGACGACCACGCCCTGGTGCGTCGTGGAGTGCGGCTGATCCTCGACGCCGAGCCCGACCTGACCGTGGTGGCCGAGGCCGCCGACGGCGCGGAGGCCGTCGAGCGGGCCCGGGACCTGGGCGAGGACGTCGACCTGGCCATCCTCGACATCGCCATGCCCCGGCAGACCGGGCTGCAGGCGGCGCGCGAGCTGTCCCGCGTCCAGCCCGGCCTGCGCACGCTGATGCTGACGATGTACGACAACGAGCAGTACTTCTTCGAAGCGCTGAAGGCGGGCGCCTCCGGATACGTCCCGAAGTCCGTCGCCGACCGGGACCTGGTGGAGGCGTGCCGCGCGGCACTGCGGGACGAGCCGTTCATCTATCCGGGTGCCGAGTCCGCGCTGATCCGCACGTATCTGGACCGCATCCGTTCCGGTGACCGGCTGCCGGCCCGCCCGATCACGGAGCGTGAGGAGGAGATCCTCAAGCTCGTCGCCGAGGGGCACTCCTCGAAGGAGATCGCCCGGCTCCTGGTGATCAGCGTCAAGACCGTGGAGCGGCACCGGGCCAACCTGCTGCAGAAGCTGGGACTGCGGGACCGTCTGGAGCTGACGCGCTACGCCATCCGCGTCGGCCTCATCGAGCCGTAGGGCGGGTCCGCGCCACGAAACGTGTTCGTCCTGTGCACAGCCGTGTACTCTCCCCCGCTTCGGGTACGCCCCTTTGCACTGATGAAGTCCAGCAGGATGACGGACCATGCCCCGCGAACAGGATTCCCCGCCCCCCTCCGGCGCGGTCGGACGCGAGACCGTCGAGGCCGTGGAGGGACTGGTGTCGTTGTGGTTCTCGGCGGTCGCGGACGTGAAGCCGCGGCTGTCGCCACGTCAGGTCCGGGCGCTGAGAGCCGTGCGTTGCCGGCCCGAGCTGAACGTGACCGCGCTGGCCGGGTATCTGCGCGTCGGCCTGCCCACCGCCAGCCGGTTGTGCGACCGGCTGGAGGCCGCCGGGCTGCTGCGGCGCTGTGTGCAGCCGGACAACCGACGTGAGGTGCGGCTGGAGACCACCGCCCAGGGCGACCGGTTCCTGGCGGAGCTCACCCGGGTGCTGTCGGTGCGTCTGGCGGCCGCGTTCGACGGCGTGGCGGCCCCTCAACGGGTGCGGCTCGAAGGGATGCTGCGCTCGCTGGACCACGGCGGCTTCGACACGGCGTAGCGGCGACCGGCGCGCGGAGGGTCAGGCCGGCTGTTCGTCACCGTGCACGTGGCACAGCAGCAGGCAGACGTCGTCGTCGTGTTCGGAGTCGTTCAGCAGCGGGGGCAGCAGCCGGTCGGCGGACCCTTCGAGGTCCTGGCCGAGTTCGTCCGCGCGGAACGTGGCCAGTGCCTCGGTGAGCCGCCGGATGCCGGGGTCTATGCCCTGGGCGCGGCGCTCCACCAGTCCGTCGGTGTAGAGCGCGAGCGTCGAGCCGGGCGGCAGCGGCGCCGTGTGGTCGGCGATGCGCTGCTGCAGGGGGATGCCGAGCATCGCGCCCGGTTTGGCGTCCAGGGTCAGCACCTCGCCGTCGGGGGCGCGCAGCACCGGCGGCGGGTGGCCGGCGGCGGCCCAGGTGAAGGTGTCGTCGTGCGGGTGGAAGCGGGCGATGACGGCGGTGGCGTACAGGTCCATGCGCAGGCGGTGCAGGAACTCGTGCAGGCGGGTGAGGAGTTGGCCGGGGCTGCTGCCGTCGACAGCGTAGGCGCGCAGGGCGGTGCGCAGCTGACTCATCATCACCGCGGCGTGCAGCCCGTGTCCGGTGACGTCCCCGACGACGGTGATGAGGCTGCCGTCGGGCTGGAAGAAGGCGTCGTACCAGTCGCCGCCGATGTTCAGGCCGCGGGTGGCGGGCAGGTAGCGGGCCGCCAGGCTCAGGCCGGGTGTCGTGGGCAGGTCGGTGAGCAGGGCGCGCTGGAGGGTCTCGGCGATGTCCCGGTTGTGCTCGAACCGCCGGGCGTTCTCCAGGGCGATGCTGGCGCGGCGGGTCAGCTCGATGAGCATGACGGCGTCGTCGGCGTCCCAGCCCTCGTCGGGGGCGGTCAGGGTGAGGACGCCCTGCGGGGACCGGCGGGTCAGCAGGGGGATGCAGAGCAGGGGCCGGTCCGGGTCGAGCGCGGAGGGCGGCTGGTCGTCCACGCCGGGCAGGCCACCCGGGTGGTCCGCGGCGTACTGGGGGCGCTCCCGGCGGGCGGCGACGACCGCGGCCGCGGGGTGGGGGGCGCACTCGCGGGCGGTCTCCGAGCCGTCGAACAGCCAGATGTCGACCGCGCGGGCGTAGCGCGGGACCAGCAGGGCGGGCAGCAGCCCCACGATGGCCTCGTGGTTCAGGGACGCCGTCAGGGCGGCGCTGGCGTCGGCGAGGAAGGTCAGCCGGCCGCGGGCCGCCTCGGCCTCCCTGCGGGCCTTCTGCTCGGCGTCGAAGAGGCGGCGCTGCGCCTGGTTGGCGGCGTCGAGTTCGGCGTGCAGGGCGAGGACGCCCTGGTTGGTCTGGTGCAGTTCCTCCCGGTGGAAGGCGACGAGCGCCTCCTGCTCGTCGAGCCGTTCGAGCAGCAGGGCGGCGTCCTCGTCCGAGCCGAACAGGGCCTCGGCCAGGGTGGCCGGGTCGTCGGCGTCGTGGTCGCCGCCGGGGAGGTCCACCTCCTCGGCGCTGGAGATCGCCATGCGCCAGGGCCGGCGGCGGTCCTGCGGGCGGCGCCCCTCGGGCTCCACCTCGATGACGAACTCGCCGCCACCGGGCATCGGGGTCGCCGTCACGCCGACCCGCCAGGTGCCGCCCTTGGTGAGGCACTGCCGCAGGTGCGCGGTGAACGCCGAGACCAGCCGGACGCGTTCGACCGTGCTCACCCCGCACCTGGCCGCCAGCCGCGCCGCGGCGATACGGGCTCGCGCGGCCTCGGTGACGGTGCGGACGGACCAGGTTCGGATCATGAGGAGCGGTCCGGGAGGCTGGGACTGAGTACGGCGACGGCGGTGTCGTCGCGCACCGGCCGGGCGGAGCTGCTGGCGTCCCGCAGGATCGAGGCGGCGATGACGGCGGGGTCGAGCAGGGGCATCCCACCGGTGGTGGGGCCGGGGTTCCAGCGGCTCGGCAGGCCGTCGGAGTGCAGGACGAGGAGGCTGTCGGGCGTCCACGGCTCCTGGTGCTGGTGCAGATGCCCGGGGAGGTGGGCGCCGACTATGCCGGGACGCGAGATCAGTCCGTGCCAGTCGTCGCCGCGACGCAGCCGGGCTCCCGCATTTCCCACCCCGGCAAAATACAACTGCCCAGCGGTGACGTCGAGTTGGGCCACGGCGACGGCCGCGCCCCGGGTGTCGCGCAGCGCGGCGTGCAGCCGCCGCAGCAGCTCGGCCGGCGGGAGGTGGGCCGCCTCGTGCAGGGCGTGCACCGCCGCCGAGGAGGCACGGGCGGCCTGAGGGCCGTGACCGAGCCCGTCGGCGAGCATCAGCGTGACGCGGTCGGCGGTGCGCACACAGGTCCACGCGTCGCCGGAGAACTCGCCGCCGGCCAGCGGGACGTTGACGCCGCCGACCCGCACCGGGACCGGCGGTGGGTAGGGACCGCTACCCGGCCGGGCGGAGCGGTGACCGATCCTGGCCATGGCGACGGTCCCCCGGCCGGGCACGCTGTGCAGGCCGAAACCGTCGGAGGTGCGCCGGCAGGTGCCGAGGCCGGCGCCGAGGGAGTCCCTCGTCGAGAAGCCGTCCCGCAGGGCCGTCTCCATGTCGGCGATGCCGGGGCCGTGGTCGACGGCCACGATCTGCACCAGCCGGAGGTCGTCGTCGCCGTAGGCCGGCGCGGGCGGGCCGACGAGGTCGAGCAGGACGCGTCCGCCGCCCGCGTGCTTGAGGAGGTTGGTCGCCAGTTCGGTGGCCACGAGTTCCGCGGCCGCAAGCCGGTCCTCGGGCAGCCGGGCGCGCCCAGCCGCGTCCCGGGCCGCGACGCGGACGTCGCGGACCCGGGTCGAGTCGTGCACCGGCACCTCCCAGACGCGCGGCATCACGAGCCTTCGCGTGGCCGGGGCGGCGCGGCCACCCACGACGTCACCGTCACGGTGGTGCCGTAGCCGCGGGTGCTGTCGATGGAGAACTCGTGGACCAGGCGCCGGGCGCCGCCCAGCCCCATGCCCAGTCCCTCGCCGGAGGTGTACCCGTCGGAGAGTGCCTGGTCGAGGTCCGCGATGCCGGGGCCCTGGTCGCTGAACACGAGGCGCAGTCCCCGTACGTCGCCGTTGGTGACCTCCGCGCACTCCATCCGGCCGCCGCCGCCGTGGACGAGGGCGTTGCGTGCCAGCTCGCTGGCCGCGGTGACCAGCTTGGTCTGCTCGACCAGGCTGAACCCGAGCGCGGCGGTCAGCTGCCGCACATGCTGCCGCGCCCGGACCAGGTCCAGATCCGAGGTCAGGGGCAGACGGGCGGAGACACTTCCGGTGCTGTGGGTCACGGCCGCTCCCGGCGGGCGCCGGCGGGACGGGGCAGCTCCGCCACCCCGGCTCCGAGCAGGTTCATGGCCTCCTCGGTGTTCAGGGCGGTGCGCAGCCCCGGCAGGGTGAGCCCGAGTTCCACCAGGGTGATGGCGACGGCCGGGCGCATCCCGGAGACGACGGTCTGCGCGGCCAGCAGCCGGGTCATCGCCGCGATGTCGCTGAGCACGCGGCCCATGAAGGAGTCGACGATCTCGACGCCCGAGAGGTCGATGACGACGCCGGTGACCGCGCTGTCGGACACGGTCCGGCCGATGTCCTGCCGGAGCCTTTCGGCCGCGGTGTCGTAAAGGTCCCCCTGGAGCGTGACCAGAAGGACCCCGCCGAGCCGCAGGACGGGCACGAATCCGTCGGGTGGTGGGGCGGCGGGGCCGGTCACCGTGGCTCCGGGGCGGGGCCGCCGGACAGCACGATGTGCGCCCCCTGCTGCTGGAGGGCGTGGGCCAGGGCGTCCGCGAGGCTGGCGCGGGTCAGGATCGAGCTCAGGTCGATCCCGAGGTGGACGATGGTCTGCGCGATGGCCGGCCGGATGCCGGAGACGATGCACTCGGCCCCCATCAGGCGGGCCGCCGCGACGGTCTTCATCAGGTGCTGGGCCACCAGCGAGTCCACGGTGGGCACGCCGGTGATGTCCAGGATCGCGATGCGCGCGTGCTGCTCGACGATGGCGTCCAGCAGGGTCTCCATGACGACCTGGCTGCGCGCGCTGTCGAGCGTGCCGATGAGCGGGACGGCGACGATGCCCTCCCACAGCTTGATGACGGGCGTGGCGATCTCCAGCATCTCCAGCCGCTGCCGGTTGATGAGGTCCTGACCCGCGACGGTCGCCGTCTCCAGCATGACCAGCCGGAGGGTGCCCATCAGCACCGCGAGGACGGTGGTGCACTCGCGGACGTGGTCGGCGGGCGCGCCGGAGAGCTCGTCGAGCAGGAGGTCGGTGACGGGCGGGCGCAGCGCCTCCATCTCCGCCGAGATCTGCCCCATGCTGGCGCCGGCCCGCGCGCGCGCCTGCGAGGTGCGCGCGAGCTGCTCCCGGACCACGGCGAAGCCGTCGGCCTCCAGGTCCTCGACGCGTCCGGACGTGGCCACCGCGGCCAGGGCCTCCACGACCGCGCGGCCGGCCTCCACCGCCTCGTCACGGGAGACGGTGAACACGGTGCGGAACACCGCGGCGTCGGCCCAGCGCTGGGCGATCTGCTCCCGCCGCGACCGCAGGAAGGCACCCACCTCCTGCTTGGGATCCGTCCTGTCCTCTGCCGTGTGCTGTTCCGGCACGAAGTTTTCCTCCTAGTTCGTTGATCGCTGCCCCGACCCTACGGGGAAGCCGGTCCGCCCGGTCAGGGCGCCTCGAGCGGCCCGAACCAGTCGAGGCACACCACGAGGGCGTCGTCGGTGGGGTCGGGCGTGCCGCGGTGGCCGGCCATCTCCCGCAGGACGGCCCGTGGCACCTCGGCGGCGGGCAGCAGGCTGGTGGACACGATGGCGCGGGCCAGGGCGCGCTCGCCGTACTCCTCCCCACCGGGGGCCGCGACGGCGTACACGCCGTCGCTGGCGAAGACGAGCCGGTCACCGGGGACGAGGTCGACCTCGTGGGCGACGTAGTCCGTCTCCTCGAACATGCCGAGCGGCAGCTGGGCCTCCAGGTCGACGGGGGTGACGGTGCGGCCGCGCAGCCGCATCATCCGCGGGGACCCGGCGTCGACGACCCGCAGCCGTCCGGTGCGCAGTTCGAGTTCGACCAGCAGCACGGAGAGGTACGCCTCACCCCGGTACTGGGCGAAGAGGGCCTGGTCGGCGAGGGCGGCCTGGTCCTCGATGGAGAGGCCGGCCCGCCGTGCGTTGCGCAGGGCGTTGATGCCGAGGTTGGTCAGCAGGGACGCCTCGATGCCCTCGCCCATGCCGTTGGTGACGTAGAGCATCAGCCGGTCGGCGTCGGCGGACCAGTCGAAGTTGTCGCCGTAGATGGCGTAGGCCGGCTCCAGCTGGGCACCCAGCGCGTACTGGGGCCCACCGCAGGACCGTCCGGGGAGGAGCTGCCATTGCATCTCGGCAGCGAGGGTGAGCCGGTCGGCGCGCCGGGCCCGCAGATACAGGTCGGTGTCCCGGTCGGCGACGACGATCTCGTGCCCGAGCACCTCTGCGATGTCGGTGAGCTCGTCCAGGGCCTTCGCGGCGTGGTCGGCGGAGGGCAGCGTGAGGGTGAGAACGCCGAGCCGGTCGCCGCGCACGGTCACCGGAAGGTGCAGGTGCACCTCGTCGCCGGTGAGCTCCTCGACGAACGGCTCCTGCGAGCCGAAGCAGCGTCCGGCGCTGTTGCCGCGGGCCGGGACGGAGTCGCCGCGGCCTTCGGCCGTGCGGACGGCCTGGAGCGTGACGAGGGCGTAGTCGGCCAGGTACAGCTCGACGGACGTCGCACCGTACTCGGCGCACAGCACGTCGCGGACCGCGTCCACGAGCCGGTGCGGGGCCGCGGTGCGCAGCGCCCGCTCGACTGCCACGAATCTGTTCACGATGTCGGATCGGCCATCCTCGTCATGGTGACGGCACCGGGCCCCCACGTCACCGTGGGGACCGCCGCCGGTCCCTCTTGTCTGTATCTATCGTTCTGCACGTATTGCCCGAAGCACCGGGCTGACAGCATCCGCCAAGCCTGAAAGAGTGGGGTCGTGACTTCCTCCTACGCGCGTCCGCAGCCGGACGAGGTGGCACACATGACCTCCGAGGCCGCCGAGTTGCTGGAGGTCCTGTGGGGCCGCGCTTCGACGGCTCCGGTGTCGGCCTCCCAGATCCGGGTGCTGTTCATTCTGGAGCACAGCGACGGCATCAACCTGCGTATGCTCGCGGAGGCGCTCGGCTCCACCCCGCCGTCGACGAGCCGGCTGTGCGACCGGCTGCAGGCGGTGGGCTTCGTCGAGCGCGAGACCAGCACCGCCAGCCGCAGGGAGCTGCGGCTGCATCTGAGCCGGCGCGGGCGCGCCTTCCTGGCGGAGCTGCGGGCACGGCGCGAGGCCGCCCTGCAGTCCGTCCTGGAGCAGATGCCCGTCGCCAAGCGGAACGCGCTGCTGGAGGGCCTGGAGGCCTTCTGCCTGGCGGCGTCCGCCGAGATCCATGACAGCGACGAGGCGTCCGACGCCCGCAGCGCCTGACGCCCGGCCCCGTCCGGTCAGGGGGCGTGGGCAGGACGGGGTCCGCGCCGCCGGACAGCGGCGCGGACCGTCGTTGCTGAACGGCACGTCCCACACCCCTCCCGCGCTATGACTCGCTCACTCTGTTGCCTCATGGCCATAGTTGTCAAACGGCAACTGTTGTGCCTGCGGGTGCGGGGACGCCCGGCCGGGCCGTCCCGATGAGAGGCCGTGCTCAGTCCTCGGCCGAGGGCTTCGGGACCCCCGAGCCGCCGGAGTCCGCCACGGCCAACGCCTCCTCCACGCTCTCCACGACAGGGACGGTGATGCTGACCCCGGTGAGATCCATGATCCGCCGGACCGCGGGAGTCGGGGAGATCACATACACGCCACCGGGGATCTCGCGCACCTCCTGGTAGGCCCGCAGCACGATGTTCATGCCGGACGAGTCCATGAAGGGCACCCCGGCGATGTCGAGCAGGAAGTGGCGGCGGCCGTGGTGGAGCTGGTTGGCCAGATGGTGCTGCAACTCGGTGGCCGTATCCATGTCCAGGTCGCCCTCCACCGTCAGCAGCACGGCGTCCTCTCTGGGCACTTCCACCTTGATCGACAAGGGATTATGGGCAACGGACACAAATACCTCCCACAGGCTTTGGCGATCGGAACGGGTGCCCCGACCGGCCGATTCGATGCATCGCGGAGCGCGGGACGTCGGAACCGTCCCCGGCCCGGTCGTCGGCGGTTCCGAGGTGCGGCGTCCGCGATCCGACCGTGGCGCACGGTCGGACCTGACGTCGACGCGTTCCGCACGGCCGTCTACCCCCGAATGTGCCCGGTACACCGAGCGGATCCGAGACGCTCCGGAGCAGGTCACCCAGATGGATGGCCCCCGCATACAGGACGGCGGCGAGCCGGTTTGACCCGCGGTCGTCTGGTCACGCGAAAGGGGAGGGAACGTCACAGATCGTGGAGGAGGAAGGGGATCGGACCGCCCCGTCCGGCACGGACGCCGCGCGGCTGCTCCGCCTTCCGCCTCCGGTCAGGGAGCGACAGGATGAGTCAGGAACAAGGAGCCGGTGCCCCCGCCGGCCCGGCCGGCGGCTGCGCGCACCAGGGGCCGCGCAGCCCCGCCGAGGCGCGCGGAGTCGTACGGCGCGCCCTCGCCGGGTGGCCGTCCGGCCAGGGGATCCCGTACACACCCGACACGCTGTCGGACGCGCTGCTCGTCGCCTCGGAGCTGACGACCAACGCGATGCTGCACGGCGGCGGGGTCACCGACTTCGACGTCGAGATAGTCGGCCAGAACCTCCATCTCTCCGTGTGCGACCGGGAGAGGCGGCGGCCGGTGACGCTGGACACCGTCGACCGCCGCGGCCGGCATCGCTGCGGAGGCCGCGGCTGGCCGATCGTGTGCCGGCTGGCCTGCGAGGTGGAAGTGGCGGACCTGCCGGCCGGCGGCAAACGCGTCACGGCGGTGATCCCCCTGCTGGGGTCCTACCCCCACCCGGGCGGTGCCTGACCCCGCACATACGGGTGGGCCGCCGGCCTCACGGCCACGGCCCACCCGCGGTGCTTCTTATGACGTCCCTCGACCCGTGGTCAGGCGACCCCGGGCTCGAGGAGTCCGACACGCAGCCGCTTGATGATGCGGCTGATGAGGCGCGAGACGTGCATCTGCGAGACGCCGATCTGCTCGGCGATCTGCGACTGGGTCAGCTCCTCCACGAACCGCAGGTGGATGATCCTGCGCTCGCGCTCGTCCAGTCCTGCGATGAGCGGAGCGAGCGAATGGAAGTCCTCCACCAGCTCCAGCGACGGGTCCTCCTCGCCGAGGAGGTCCGCCAGCACCGACTCGCCGCTCTCCGCGTCACCGGAGATGGCGGCGTCCAGCGATGCCGACTGGTAGCAGTTGGAGGCCTTGCGGGCCTCGATGACCTCTTCCTCCGACAGCGACATCAGCTCGGAGAGCTCACGCGTGGTCGGCGTCCGGCCGAGCCGGGAGCTGAGCTCCTCGGTGGCCTTGGCCAGCTCCACACGCGCTTCCTGAAGACGGCGCGGCACATGGACCGCCCAGCTGGTGTCACGGAAGAAACGCTTGATCTCACCGACGATGTACGGCACGGCGAACGTCGTGAACTCGACCTCGCGAGAGATCTCGAACCGGTCGATCGCCTTGATCAGTCCGATCGTGCCGACCTGGACGATGTCCTCCAGCGAGTCCCCGCGGGCACGGAAGCGCGAGGCCGCGTACCGCACGAGGGACAGGTTCATCTCGATCAGGGTGTTGCGTACGTACTGGTATTCGTGCGTGCCCTCTTCCAGCATGACCAGTCGGTCGAAGAACTGCCGCGACAGCTCGCGTGCGTCCTGGGGCTTCACCCGCGACGGGTCCTCGATCAGCGGCAGCGCCGCCTCCGTCGCGTCCGTCTCCTGTGCCGTGGCCGTTGCCTGCGCCACCGTCACGGCTGCCATGCCGCCCTCCCGATGCCGGAACCTGTTGTCGTACCCCCGCATGCCCCCGATCCCCCGGGTCAATCCCGAAGAAGTCGAAGAACTTCGAGGAACTTCCGAACAGAGTCACTTCCCGCGGGAAGCCCCGTCCGGACGCGTCCACCATAAGCCCGCCCCGCCCGCCCGGACCCCACCGGTCCGGGCGGGCGGAATTCCCTCCTCTTCTTATGCGTGTGCGTTGTTTGCACCACAAGAGCCGGGGCATGCGGGATTTCGTGCTTCGGACCAGAGGCGCGCCGGTGCGAACGACGTGAGCCGCTCCGGGGCCCGCGTGCCCCGTGCACCGTTTCCACACGCACATCCCTGAGAACGCCGTTCAGGAGCTGTCTCTATGCTGGTTGAAACGTCCGCACATGGTTCCGACCTCCCTGCCCGCACCCGTGTGTCCGGCGGACGCGTCCACGACGACGCCCCCGACACGGCGAGCAACTTCGTCCGTCTGGCCGAGCTGCCGGACGGGCCCGAGCGCAACGCGCTCCGCGACGAACTGACCCGGGCCTGGCTGCCCATGGCCCACCGCATCGCCGGCCGCTTCCGCAACCGCGGGGAGTCGCTGGAGGACCTGCGCCAGGTCGCCGCGCTCGGCCTGGTCAAGGCGATCGACCGGTACGAGCCCGGCCGCGGCGCCTTCGAGAGCTACGCCGTCCCCACCATCACCGGTGAGATCAAGCGGCACTTCCGCGACCGCATGTGGGCGCTGCGGGTGCCGCGCCGCGTCCAGGAGCTGCGCAACAAGGTCCGGATCGCGCGCCGCGAGCTGACCGAGGCCGGCTCCGGGGGCACCGCCTCCGTCGCGGACATCGCCGCCCACACCGGGCTCACCGAGGACGAGGTCAACGCCGGCCTGGAGGCCCTGGAGAGCTACAGCACACTCTCCCTGGACGCCGAGATGTCCGCGAGCGAGGACGGCTTCAGCCTCGCCGACACAATCGGCGGCTGCGAGGAGGCGTACGACGTGGTCATCGACCGGGAGGCGGCGAAGGAGGGGCTGCGGCGGCTGCCGGAGCGCGAGCGGACGATCCTCTACATGCGGTTCTTCGAGGACATGACGCAGAGCCGCATAGCCGACCAGCTCGGGATCTCCCAGATGCACGTCTCCCGGCTGATCAGCCGGTGCTGCGCGAAGGTGCGGGCCGAGGTGCTCGACCAGGGCGCCCGCCCGCAGCGCCGTGGCGGAGGCCGGGCCGGATGAGGCCGGTCCTCCCCCTCCCCCGTACGACGACTTCATCCGAGGAGCGGACACGGATGCTGACGCCCCACCCGACGCTGCTGCGCCGGCTCGTCGAGGAGTACGAGGCGCTCATGGCGCAGAAGGCCTCCCGCGAGGTCCCCGGCCGCGGCGATGTGCGGGCCCAGGACCTGGCGTACACGCTGTGCGTCTCGACCGGGGCCCGTGAGGTGGGGCAGGCCCTGGAGACGGCACGGCACCTGCTCGCGGCGTCGGCGGTCGACGTCGCGGCGCGAGGCAAGGCGGCCGCCGTGTAGTCGGCGCGCCGGAACGGACTTGACGGTCACGAAGGAAGGGAGCGATGTGGGCACCGACGGAATCTGGTCCTACCCGCCCGGCATCGGACACCGAGAGGGCCTCGACCTCACCGGTTTCAGGGTCGAGGCGACCGACGGGATCATCGGGCATGTCGACCGGCAGGCCGACGACACCGTCCAGCGCCATCTGATCGTCGACACGGGCGCCTGGGTGTTCGGCCGGAGCGTGGTGATCCCCGCGGGTACGGTCACGGGCGTGGACGAGCGGGCGCGAACCGTCACGGTGGCGTGCACGCGCGCCGAGGCCAAGGAAGCTCCCCGGTTCGAGACGGACCGCGAGACCCGTGATCCGCGCTACCTGACCGCCGTCGGTGCCTATTACGCGGCTCTGTCCCATGCTTCGCAGGCATCGGGGTAGCGGGGTGATCATGTATGGGAACGGGACGAGGAGCACGGGACGCCCGTGTCCGAAGGCTGGTGACGTGACCACAGCCGCGAAGCGCCGGGTGCGCGCCCGGAGGGCCCAGCAGGTCAGGGGCCGGGCGCGCACCACAGGCGAACGATCGTGAGGCCGGCGGAGCACCGGCCGGCCGGGGACGTGCGTTTCCGGCCGGCCGAGGTCAACAGCGCGGCCTCGGCACGCAGCTTCGTGAAGTCGGTCATCGAGGAGCACGCGCGCACCTCCCCCGTGGACGAGCGCGCCGTCATGGATCTGATGCTGGTGGTGTCGGAGCTGGTGACCAATGCGATCCAGCACGGCGACGGCCTCGCCGGGTTCGAGGTGGCCGTGGAACGGGAGGGGCTGCGGCTGCGCGTGCACGACTACAGCGACACCGTGCCGTTCGCCGCCTACGGGCCGGGCACGCTGCCGCAGACGCACGAGGGCAGCGGGTACGGCTGGCCGCTGATCATCCGCCTGGCCCGGGACATCCGGATCGACCGCCGCCGTGAGGGAGGCAAGACCGTCAGTGTCCTGGCACCGCTGACGTGACCGTCCGTCCCGCTGCCGGGCGGCCCTCCTTCGGGACGGTCACGCGGCCCGGCTCACCAGGGCAGAAAAGCGTGGACGTCCTTGCCGTCCTCGCGCACCACCACGCTGACCTGGTCGCAGAGTGTGTGGATGAGATACCAGCCGATGCCTCCGCCCTTGCCCGTCCCGGGGTGGAAGGGGCGCGGCGCGGGGGGCGTGGTGCTGGTGTCGCCGAGCGTCACGTGGACGCCGTCGAAGGCCTTGCGCATGGTCAGCTCTATCGGACCCGGCGCGTACTGGATGGCGTTCGAGACCAGCTCGCTGACCACCAGCAGGACGTCGTCCCGGTACTCCGGGGTCGCCGGGGGCGAGGCCCGCGCGAGGTTCTTCAGGTACTCCTCCGCGCCCAGACGCGCACGCGTCACATCGCCGAACCCCCCGTCGAAGCGGGCCCCCCACTCCTGTGTCCGTTCCGTAGACGGCTTCTTGCCGCCGTCCTGCGATTCCGTCGCCATCACACCTTCTCCGGCCCCGTCCGCCGTTCGGCCGCGGTGACTTGTTTCTTGCTGCTTCCTCCGCTGCTGGTTCCCAGCGAGAGCTCGGATACGCGTCCCGAACCGCGTGCAGCCTGCCAGGTTCCCCGGCCACGGCGTGCTCACACAGGACACCGAGTGCCATCACCGGGCAACTCGGGCGGCGGGACGGCCTCCCCCACGGTGTAGATGTCCTTGACTTCACCTCGGTCACCGCGCGCCCCTCGGGGAACACCGCCCGCCAGTCGCCGATCACATGCGGCTCGTCGGTGCCCATGGCGCGGACGACCATCAGTCCCTCGCCGTAGGCGCGGTGCGCCTGGGGCGGGAGCGTGGGCCGGGTCCACTTGGGCCGGGCCTCCCAGATCTCGTCGGCGCCGCGGGCCGAGGGCTTGCGCAGCGCGTCGGGCAGCCAAAGGTGGGCGACGACGTCGTACCGGCCGCCCTTGCGGGTCTGGTCCAGCAGCGCCATGGCGTCCGGGATGGCCCGTCCGACCAGGGCGGCGGTGGCGGCCTCGACGTCACCGGAGTGCTGGTCCAGGGCGGCCGCGACGGCGGGGATCGGGTCGGGGGGCCTCGGCCGTCCGCGGCCGCCGGTGCCCGTCCGCCCGGTCCGACGGTGGAACACCCCGGTGGCTGACCTATCTTGGCGCCATGCAGGCATACACGATCGGGCAGGCGGCGCGGTTGCTGGGCGTCAGCCCGGACACCGCCCGGCGCTGGGCGGACGCGGGCAGGGTGGCCACCCATCGCGACGGGAGCGGCAAGCGGCTCATCGACGGCAAGGACCTGGCCGCCTTCTCCGTCGAGCTCGCCCGCGGCGGCACGGGTGAGGAGGCACCCTCCTCCACCTCGGTGCGCAACGCCTTCCCCGGGATCGTCACCGCGATCAAGCTGGGGGACGTGGCGGCCCAGGTGGAGATCCAGGCCGGACCGCACCGGCTGGTGTCGCTCCTGACCCGGGAGGCCGTGGAGGAGCTGGGTCTGGAAGTGGGCGTGGAGGCCACCGCACGGGTGAAGTCGACGAATGTCCATGTCGACCGCGCCTGAGCCCCGCGGCTGTTCCGTACGAACGCACATGCCAGGACGCCGGCCCTGGGTACCGGCTCATGCGAAGCGACAGGAGTCCGGCCCCTCGCATCTGCGTCAGTATGATCGGCGTACGCGTTCGTGACCGAGGAAGCGCACCCGCGGGAGTGGAGGAGGCCGACGTGGAGGAGGACACCTCCGGTCCCCGGGCCACCGCCCGGCGGCGCCGCCGGATGAGCCGCGGGGCTCCGCTGCCCCTGCTCGTGCCCGCGCTGATCGGTGTGGCGTTCCTCGTCCTGCCCCTGACCGCGCTGCTCGTACGGGCCCCTTGGCGGAGCATGCCCGAGCTGCTGACCAGCACCGAGGTGTGGCAGGCGCTGCGGCTGTCCCTGGTCTGCGCGACGGCGGCGACCGCGGTGAGCCTGGTCGTGGGCGTGCCGCTGGCCTGGCTGCTGGCACGGGTCGAGTTCCCCGGGCGGCGGCTGGTGCGGGCCCTGGTCACCCTGCCGCTCGTGCTGCCGCCCGTGGTCGGCGGTGTGGCGCTGCTGATGGCGCTCGGCCGCAACGGGGTGGTGGGGCGTCTGCTGGACGACTGGTTCGGGGTGACGCTGCCGTTCACCACGGCGGGGGTGGTGGTGGCCGAGGCGTTCGTGGCGATGCCGTTCCTCGTCATCAGTGTGGAGGGCACCCTGCGGGCCGCCGACCCCCGCTACGAGGAGGCCGCCGCCACCCTGGGCGCCTCCCGGTTCACCGCGTTCCGCCGGGTCACGCTGCCGCTGGTCGCGCCCGGCGTCGCGGCCGGCGCCGTCCTCGCCTGGGCGCGGGCACTCGGCGAGTTCGGGGCGACCATCACCTTCGCCGGCAACTTCCCCGGCCGGACCCAGACCATGCCGCTCGCCGTGTACCTGGCCCTCCAGAACGATCCGGAGGCGGCGATCGCCCTCAGCCTCGTCCTGCTCGCCGTGTCGGTCGCGGTGCTCGCCGGACTGCGTGACCGCTGGATGACCACCTCATGACCGGGACGGCGAACGACAGCGGGCCGGCACACCGCGACGAGGGCCTGGACGCCCATCTGGTCGTGGAGCGGGACGCCTTCCGCCTCGACGTGGCGCTGCGCGCCGCGCCCGGTGACGTGGTCGCCCTCCTCGGCCCGAACGGGGCCGGCAAGACGACCGCCCTGCGCGCGCTGGCCGGCCTGGTCCCGCTGTCCGCCGGCCATCTGCGGCTGGACGGCGCCGACCTCGCCCGTACGCCGCCCGAGGCCCGCCCCGTCGGGGTCGTCTTCCAGGACTATCTGCTCTTCCCGCATCTGTCCGCGCTGGACAACGTGGCGTTCGGGCCGCGCTGCCACCAGGTCCCCAAGGCCGCCGCCCGCGCGCAGGCCGCCGCCTGGCTGGAACGCATGGGGCTCGCCGAGCACGCCGCGAGCCGACCGCGCCGGCTGTCCGGCGGGCAGGCCCAGCGGGTCGCCCTCGCCCGCGCCCTGGCGACCCGTCCGCGGCTGCTCCTCCTCGACGAGCCGCTCGCCGCGCTCGACGCCCGCACCCGGCTCGACGTGCGGGCGCGGCTGCGCCACCACCTGGCGGACTTCGAGGCGGTCGCCGTCCTGGTCACCCACGATCCGCTGGACGCCATGGTGCTGGCCGACCATCTCGTCGTCGTCGAGGAGGGACGGGTCGTCCAGGAGGGCGGCCCGGCCGACATCGCGCGGCACCCGCGCAGCGACTACATCGCCCGGCTGGTCGGCCTCAACCTCTACCGGGGCGAGGCGGACGGGCACACGGTCCGGGTCGACGGCGGGCCGGTGGTCACGACCACGGAGGAGCTGACCGGCCCGGTCTTCGTCGCCTTCCCGCCCGGCGCGGTGACCCTGCACCGGGAGCGGCCCACCGGTTCCAGCGCCCGCAACCTGTGGCGCTGCGAGGTGGCCGGTCTGGAGACGCACGGCGACCAGATCCGCGCGGCGCTCTCCGGTGAAGTCCCGCTGGCCGCCGACCTGACGACGATCGCCGCCGCCGAACTCGACCTGCGGCCCGGCGCGACGGTGTGGGCGACCGTCAAGGCGACCCAGACCCACGCCTACCCCGCCTGAGGCACGTCGGCCGCCCCGTCCCCCGTTCGCACGGGCCACGGGTGACAATGGGCCTCCCCGCACGGAAGCAGAGGACATGACCGCCGAGGACTCCCGCGTCGACCGCGAACTGGTCGAGGCCGCCGGCCGCGTCGCCCGCAGCGCGTGCCGGGGCGACAACCACACGGTGGCGGCCGCCGCCCGCGCCCGGGACGGCCGGATCGTCACGGGCGTCAACGCCTACCATTTCACGGGCGGTCCGTGCGCCGAACTGGTCGTCATCGGCGCGGCCGCCGCGCAGGGCGCCTACGAGCTGGACACGATCGTCGCCGTGGGCGACCGCGACCGCGGTGTCATCCCGCCCTGCGGGCGCTGCCGCCAGGTCCTGTTCGACTACTTCCCGTCCCTCCACGTCGTCGTCGGCTCCGGGGAGGGCCTGCGGGCCGTGCCCGTCCGGGAGTTGCTGCCCGCGACCTACGTCTGGGCGGACCACCAGCTCGACGCCGGCTAGGGCGTGTTTCGAAAGTCCCGTCTGGTCCGCGACGCCTGGTACGGCGCCTCGCCGCGTTGTCGGGGTCGTCCGCGTACGCCCAGTACGCGGA
>NZ_JBHTWG010000020.1:0-122629 GCF_042792555.1 Streptomyces sp. NPDC056628 | reverse complement strand
GTCCGCGTACTGGGCGTACGCGGACGATCCCGACAACGCGGCGAGGCGCCGTGCCAGGCGTCGCGGACCAGACGGGACTTTCGAAACACGCCCTAACCGTCGGACGGGACCCTGACGGCCGCCGCGGACCCGGTGTCCACGGCGGCCGCTCCGTCCGTGCCCGCGTTGCCGCCGCCGGTCAGCAGCGCGTACGCCACACCCCCCACCAGCCCCGACAGCAGGAAGCTGCAGTCCACCCCGCCGGTCAGGCCCAGCAGCGGCCCCTCGTACGACGGCAGGGCGACCGCCAGCACGCCCACCACCGCGCCCAGCGCCCAGGACACCGTCGCCCGTACGTGCCAGCCGGCCCGGTACCAGTAGACGCCACCCCGCGCCCTGCGGTTGAACACCTGGAGCGCCTCAGCGTCGTACACACCCCGGCAGCGGACGAAGCCGATGAGGGTGATCACCGCCCAGGGTGTGCCGATCGCCGTCAGCAGCAGCACGAACGACGTCATGGCGTCCTGGGTGCTGGAGGCGTAGTGACCGGCGAAGACGCACACGGTGGCGACGACGGCGACCGCGTACGTGGCGGTCGCGCGGGACGCGCGCGGCAGGATCGCGTCCAGGTCCAGGCCCATGGAGTAGAGCATCAGGCCCGCGTTGCCGACCGAGCCCGCCGAGGCGGCCAGCAGCAGGGGCAGCAGGTACCAGCCCGGGGAGGCGTCGACCAGCGGCCCCGCGTATTCGAGGGCCGCGCGCGCCGCGTACGCCGTGAAGGTGCCGAAGAGCTGCGGCACCAGCAGGCCCAGGATCAGACCGAGCCAGGTCGCGTGCAGCACCCGGCGCGCGCCGTGGCGGGCGGGTGAGATGTAGCGGGTGTAGTCGCCGAGCAGGGTGATGAAGGCGATCGGCCCCGACAGGCCGGCCGCGACCGCTGCCAGCAGCCAGGTCGGCCAGAAGCCGCCCAGCAGATAGCCGCCCGCCTCGGGCAGCGCGGCCGTCGTGAAGTGCGGGGCGTAGGCGACCACGCCGAGGATCAGCAGGGCCGTCATGCCGATGGCGAGAATCCGGGACATCGCGAGCAGCACGCGGTAGCCGTACACCGCGCCCGCGACGGTCGCGGCGGCCAGTAGCGCGTAGACGAGGCCGTACGAGACGTCGTTCGCCGGCATGCCGGTCAGGCGGCCCAGCACGCCCACCATCACGTCGCCGCCGATCCACACGGTGAGCGCGGAGTACCCCAGCGCCAGCAGCAGCCCGACCACCGACCCGACCAGGCGGCCGCGCACCCCGAACTGGGCGCCGGAGGAGGTCGAGAGGTTGGTCGCCGTGCGCAGCGAGACGAGGGCCAGCGGGGCGGTGAGGACCGTGCCGGCCAGGGTGCCGAGCACGATCGAGCTGACCGAGGCCCACCAGCCGAGCCCGAAGGACGGGGGCAGCCAGCCGAAGATGATCACGCCGAGGCAGAGGTTCGATCCGAGCAGGATCGAGACGAGGTCCTTGGGCCCGCTGGTGCGTTCCTCCTCGGGGATGGTGTCGACTCCGCGCGCTTCCCTCTGCATGGCTGCTCTCCCTCGATTAGAGTGGCGTTCAATCTGAGGGAGGAGTGCCGTCGTCGTCAACCCTTGGATGACAAGCGAATCATGTTTAGAGTGTTGGTCTAACTTCGGTCAGGCAAGGAGAGGTCGCGGCATGAGACTGACGCCCACGGAACGTGACCGGCTGCTGCTCTTCGGCGCCGCGGAACTGGCGCGAACCCGCCGTGCCCGCGGACTGCGCCTGAACGTCCCCGAGGCGACCGCGCTCATCGCGGACACGGTGTGCGAGGCCGCCCGCGACGGCGCCCGGCTCGCCGAGGCGATCGAGCGGGCCCGCTCCGTGCTCGGCCCGGACGACGTGCTGCCCGGCGTCGCCGACGTCGTCACCGAAGTGCACGTCGAGGCCGTATTCGACGACGGCTCCCGGCTCGCGGTGGTCACCGACCCGATCGGCGGCGGCCTCGGCGACCGCGCCCCCGGCGCCCTGCTGCCCGGGCCCGAGCACGCCGAACCCGGGCCCGCCCTGCGGCTGACGGTCACCAACACCGCCGACGTGCCGGTCTCCGTGACCTCCCACTTCCACTTCTTCGAGGCCAACCCGCGCCTCGACTTCCCCCGCGCGCGGGCGTACGGGATGCGGCTCGCCGTGCCCGCCGGGTCCTCCGTGCGGTTCGGGCCGGGGGAGAGCGCCGAGGTCGGGCTGGTGCCCATCGGCGGCGACCGCGTCGCCATCGGCTTCGCGGGCCTCGTCGACGGGCCGCTGGACGCCCCCGGGGCCCGCGAGGAGGCCCTGCGCCGCGCCGCCGCCTGCGGCTACCTGGGCGTACACGAGAAGGAGGCCGGCCGATGAGCCGCCCCGGAGGACACCCCGCCGAGGCCCGCCGCCTCACCCCGCACGAGTACGCCGCCACCCACGGCCCCCGCGCCGGCGACCGCGTCCGGCTCGGCGACTCGGGGCTGGTCATCCGCGTCGAGTCCGACTCCCAGCGCCCGGGCGACGAGTTCCTCGCCGGGTTCGGCAAGACCGCCCGGGACGGGCTGCACCTGAAGGCCGCCGCCGTCCGCGAGACGTGCGACGTCGTCATCAGCAACGTCGTGGTCGTCGACGCGGTCCTCGGCATCCGCAAGGTGTCCATCGGCATCCGGCAGGGGCGCATCAGCGCCATCGGGCGGGCCGGGAACCCGGACACCCTCGACGGGGTCGACGTCGTCGTCGGCACCGGCACGTCGATCGTCTCCGGCGAAGGGCTCATCGCCACCGCCGGCGCCGTCGACACCCATGTCCACCTGCTGTCGCCGCGCGTCATGGAGGCGTCGCTCGCCTCCGGCGTCACCACCATCATCGGCCAGGAGTTCGGGCCGGTGTGGGGCGTCGGCGTCAACTCGCCCTGGGCGCTGCGGCACGCGTTCGGCGCCTTCGACGCCTGGCCGGTCAACATCGGCTTCCTCGCCCGGGGTTCGTCCTCCCACGAGGCGCCCCTGGTCGAGGCCCTGGCCGAGGGCGGCGCCTCCGGCTTCAAGGTGCACGAGGACATGGGCGCCCACACCCGCGCGCTGGACACCGCGCTGCGCGTGGCCGAGGAGCACGACGTCCAGGTCGCCCTGCACAGCGACGGCCTGAACGAGTGCCTGTCCGTCGAGGACACCCTGAAGGTCCTGGACGGCCGCACCATCCACGCCTTCCACATCGAGGGCTGCGGCGGCGGGCACGTCCCCAACGTCCTGAGGATGGCGGGCGTGCCGAACGTCATCGGCTCCTCCACCAACCCCACCCTGCCGTTCGGCCGGGACGCCGTCGCCGAGCACTACGGCATGATCGTCTCCGTCCACGACCTCAAGACCGACCTGCCCGGCGACGCCGCCATGGCCCGCGACCGCATCCGCGCCGGGACCATGGGCGCCGAGGACGTCCTGCACGACCTGGGCGCCATCGGCATCACCTCGTCCGACGCGCAGGGCATGGGCCGGGCCGGCGAGACCGTCCGGCGCACCCTCGCGATGGCCGGGAAGATGAAGGCCCAGTTCGGGGCGCCCGAGGACCACGACAACGAGCGCGTCCTGCGCTACATCGCCAAGCTGACCGTCAACCCCGCGATCGCCCACGGCCTCGCCCACGAGGTGGGGTCCCTGGAGGTCGGCAAGCTCGCCGACATCGTGCTGTGGCGCCCGGAGTACTTCGGCGCCAAGCCGCAGCTCGTCCTCAAGGCCGGCTTCCCGGCGTACGGCGTGGTCGGCGACCCGAACGCGGCGACCGACACCTGTGAACCCCTCGTGCTCGGCCCGCAGTTCGGGGCGTACGGCGCTACGCCCGCCGATCTCTCGGTCGCCTTCGTCGCGCAGGCCGCCCTCGACCGGGGCGGGGACTCGGTGCCGACCCGCCGGCGCCGGGTCGCCGTGCGCGGCACCCGTGGCATCGGACCCGCCGACCTGCGCCTGAACAACCGTGTCGGCGCCGTCGACGTCGACGGGCGCACCGGCCTGGTCACCCTCGACGGAGAGCCGCTGCGCTCGGAGCCGGCCGACTCCGTCCCCCTCAACCGCCTGTACTTCCTCTAGGACGTGGTGATGAACTTCCGCATGCCCCCCGAGTGGGCCCCGCACGAGCGCACCTGGATGGCCTGGCCCCGCCCCAACCCGACCTTCACCACCGACGCCGAACTCGCCGAGGCCCGCACCGCCTGGGCCGAAGTGGCCCGTGCGATACGCCGGTTCGAGCCGGTGACCATGGTCCACGCCCCCGGCGATGCCGCCTCGGCGCGCGAACTGCTCGGCTCCGCTGTCGAGTTGACCGAGGGGGACCTCGACGACGCGTGGATGCGGGACATCGGCCCCACCTTCGTCCAGGACGAGGACGGCAGGCTGGCCGCCGTGGACTGGGTGTTCAACGGCTGGGGCGGTCAGGACTGGGCCCGCTGGGAGCACGACGCCGGGATCGCCCGCCATGTCGCCGGCCTCGCCGGTGTCCCCGTCCACTCCTCGCCGCTGGTCAACGAGGGCGGGGCGATCCACGTCGACGGCGAGGGCACGGTCCTGCTGACCGACACCGTCCAGCTCGGCGCCGGACGCAACCCCGGCTGGAGCCGCGAGCAGGTCGAGGCGGAGATACACGCCCGGCTCGGCACCACCAAGGCGATCTGGCTCCCGCACGGCCTGGCCGGCGACTACGGGACGTACGGCACCCAGGGTCACGTCGACATCGTCGCCGCCTTCGCCGGGCCCGGCACCGTCGTCGTGCACAGCCAGCGGAACCCCGACCACCCGGACCACGCCCGCTCCCTGGAGTACCTGGAGATCCTGCGCGGCGCGACCGACGCCCGGGGACGCCGCCTGGAGGTCGTCGAGGTGCCCGCGCCGACCGTGCTCAAGGACGACGACGGCCACTGGGCCGACTACTCCTACATCAACCACTACGTCTGCAACGGCGGCGTCGTGCTGTGCGCCTTCGACGACCCGCATGACGAGATCGCGGCCGGCATCATGCGCCGCCTGTACCCCGGGCGCACGGTCACCCTGGTGGACGCCCGTACCATCTTCGCGGGCGGTGGAGGCATCCACTGCATCACCCAGCAGCAGCCGAAACACTAGGAGCCGACCCATGGCCGGTGCGCGCCGGAACGCCCCGCCGCGCGAGCGGGTCCTCGCCGCCGCCATGGAGATGATCGCCGAACGCGGCCTGGAGAAGCTGACCATGGCCGCGCTCGGCCGCGAGGTCGGCATGAGCAGCGGCCACCTCCTGTACTACTTCCACTCCAAGGACGAACTGCTGCTGCGCACCCTGGAGTGGAGCGAGGGCCGGCTCGGCGCCGAACGCGGCCGGCTGCTCGCCCGGGGCGCGTCCGCGCGGGAACGGCTCGACGCCTACGTCGATCTGTACGTCCCCGACGGCCAGGGCGACCCGCACTGGACGCTGTGGCTGGAGGTCTGGAACCGCTCGCAGAACGCCGACGACGACGCCCGGGACCGGCAGGCCGCCATCGAGGGCGCCTGGCACCGGGACCTCGTGGCACTCGTCGCGGAAGGCACCTCGCGCGGGGAGTTCCGGGCGGTCGACCCGGACCGCTTCGCCGCCCGCCTGCGGGCCCTCCTCGACGGCTTCTCCATTCATGTGGCGATCGGCCTGCGCGGCACCGACCGCGCCCAGATCCTGCGCCACGTACGGGAGTTCCTCGACGACAGCCTCCTCGCGGACGCCTGAGACCGCTTCCCGGTTGTACCCAATTCGGGGGATTGACCCGGTACGGCCCCACGCGTTCGGCTCGTCGGAGCCCTCGGCGCGGGGCCGGGGGAGAAGCGTCCACGGGGATCACAGGGGGACCATTTATGCATCGCACCGCGCGTCCGCGCGCGCTCGCCGTCGCCGTAGTCCTGGCCGCCGCCACGGCGGCACTGACCGGGCCAGGGGCCGCCGCGGCGCCCGCCGCCCCGCCCGTCGAGCGGGTCACCGTCTCGGCCACGGGGGAGCAGGGCGACGGCCACGCGTCCGCGCCCCGGCTCAGCGCCGACGGCCGCTTCGCCGCGTTCACGGCGGACGCCGCCAACCTGGTGCCGGGCGACACCAACGCGGCCGCCGACGTCTTCGTGCGCGACGCGCGCACGGGGGCCGTCGAACGGGTCAGCGTCGCCTCGGACGGCGCCCAGGCCGACCAGGGCTCCTCGCTGCGGGACATCAGCGCCGACGGCCGGTACGTCCTGTTCGGCTCGCGCGCCCGCGACCTGGTCCCCTGGGACACCCCGCCCGCGGACGCCGGGGCGGAGGACGTCTACCTGCACGACCGGCGCACCGGCACCACGAAGCGGATCAGCGTCGCCTTCGACGGCGGCTCCGCGTACACGGCCGGCGCCCAGCTGTCCGCCGACGCCCGGTACGTCGTCTTCAACGCCAAGGCCGACCGGATGGAGGAGGGTGCCCGCGACCTGTTCGGCGCCGTGTACGTCCACGACCGCCGCACCGGCCGCACCGAGCGGGTCGGCAACACCGACCGCCCCACCGACCCGGCGCTCCTGCAGGACGTCAGCGCGGACGGCCGGTACGTGCTGTACACCCAGTCCGTCCCGCGCGGCTCGAGCGGCGTCACCTGGGTGCACGACCGCCGCACCGGCACCGAGGAGCGGGTCAACGTCAAGGCGGACGGCTCCCCGGCCGCGCGCTACGCCATGCCGGCCACCCTCTCCGCGGACGGCCGTACCGTCGCCTTCCAGAACGGGGACGAGGACCTGGTCCCCGGCGGCGGCCCGGACGCCTCCGACCTGTACGTCCGCGACCTGCGCACCGACGTCACCCGCCGGATCGACGCGGGCCCCGACGGCGAGACCCTGCCCGACCGGCCGGTGATCAGCGACGACGGCCGGTACGTCGGTTACGAGGCCGCCCCGCGCCTGCCCGACGGCACGGCCGGCCCGGCCAACGTCTATCTGCGCGACCTGCGTACCGGCGGCACCCGCCTGGTCAGCGCGTCCCTGACCGGCGGTCCGGTGACGGACGGATCGGTCTGGCTGACCTCGGTGAGCGCCGGGGCCCGGCGCATCGCCCTCGGCAGCGCCTCGTCCCAGCTCGTCGCCGGTGACACGAACGCGGCCGTCGACGGCTTCGTCCGCCACCGTCGATGATCAGCGCTGTGTTCGCATCCTGAGACGGACGGTGAGCACGGGGGCGGTCTGTGCCAGACTGCACCCGTGCTCTCGTTCGCCATGATTATTGGCAGCAGGCGCGCCGGTCCGCAGTGACCGCCACGTACGACCAGGTACGGGTGGACACCGTCGTCCTCGACCCGCGCGCAGACCTCTCGCACCCGCGAGGGGTTTTTCTGTTTCCCGGCCCACCCGCAGCCGGGCGGAGAGCGTGAGGGACCATAAGTGGGGGCGGTGGAGCCGGTCATTCCGGTAGACCGAGATCCAGTACAGGAGCCTTACGACATGACGCCAACCAGCGAGCTCGACGACTCGTTCCACGTCTTCGACACCACCTTGCGCGACGGCGCCCAGCGGGAGGGCATCAACCTCACCGTCGCCGACAAGCTGGCCATCGCCCGTCACCTGGACGACTTCGGCGTGGGATTCATCGAGGGCGGCTGGCCCGGCGCCAACCCGCGCGACACCGAGTTCTTCGCCCGCGCCCAGGAGGAGATCGAGTTCCGGCACGCCCAGCTCGTCGCCTTCGGCGCCACCCGGCGCGCCGGCGGCAAGGCGTCCGAGGACCCGCAGGTCAAGGCGCTGCTGGAGTCCGGCGCCCCGGTGGTCACCCTCGTCGCCAAGTCCCATGACCGGCACGTCGAGCTGGCGCTGCGCACCACCCTCGACGAGAACCTGGAGATGGTCCGCGACACCGTCTCGTACCTGGTCGGCGAGGGCCGCCGGGTCTTCGTGGACTGCGAGCACTTCTTCGACGGCTACCGCGCGAACCCCGAGTACGCGAAGTCCGTCGTCCGGACCGCCTCCGAGGCCGGCGCCGACGTCGTCATCCTCTGCGACACCAACGGCGGCATGCTCCCCGCCCAGGTCCAGGCGGTCGTCTCCACCGTCCTCGCCGACACCGGCGCCCGGCTCGGCATCCACGCCCAGGACGACACCGGCTGCGCGGTCGCCAACACCCTCGCCGCCGTCGACGCGGGCGCCACCCACGTCCAGTGCACGGCCAACGGCTACGGCGAGCGCGTCGGCAACGCCAACCTCTTCCCGGTCGTCGCCGCCCTGGAGCTGAAGTACGGCAAGAAGGTCCTGCCCGAGGGCCGGCTCCGCGAGATGACCCGGATCTCGCACGCCATCGCCGAGGTCGTGAACCTCACCCCCTCCACGCACCAGCCGTACGTCGGCGTCTCCGCCTTCGCCCACAAGGCCGGACTGCACGCCTCCGCGATCAAGGTCGACCCGGACCTGTACCAGCACATCGACCCCGAGCAGGTCGGCAACACCATGCGGATGCTGGTCTCCGACATGGCCGGACGCGCCTCCGTCGAGCTCAAGGGCAAGGAACTCGGCATCGACCTCGGCGGCGACCGCGAGCTGGTCGGCCGGGTCGTCGAGCGGGTCAAGGAGCGCGAGCTCAAGGGCTACACCTACGAGGCGGCCGACGCCTCCTTCGAGCTGCTGCTGCGCGCCGAGGTCGAGGGCGCGCCGCTGAAGTACTTCGACGTCGAGTCCTGGCGCGCGATCGTCGAGGACCGCCCCGACGGCAGCCACGCCAACGAGGCCACCGTCAAGCTGTGGGCCAAGAGCGAGCGCATCGTCGCCACCGCCGAGGGCAACGGCCCGGTCAACGCCCTCGACCGCGCGCTGCGGGTCGCCCTGGAGAAGATCTACCCCCAGCTCGCCGCCCTGGACCTCGTGGACTACAAGGTCCGCATACTGGAGGGCGTCCACGGCACCCAGTCCACCACCCGTGTCCTGATCTCCACGTCCGACGGAGCGGGCGAGTGGTCCACGGTCGGGGTGGCGGAGAACGTCATCGCCGCCTCCTGGCAGGCCCTGGAGGACGCGTACACCTACGGGCTGCTGCGGGCGGGGGTCGCACCCGCCCAGTAGTGCCGCGCACGGCGGTCCCGGACGCCCGGGGCCGCCTCATCGGGTAGCGTCGGGGACATGAGGACTCCGCACTCGAGGGGCCTCATGCGCTCGCTGATCGTGCCGGTCGCCGCCACCGCGATGGTGCTCCTGACCGGTTCGCCCGGGGCACATGCGGCCACGGACCTTTCCACGGTGGCCGAGGCGCTCCGCGAGGATCCCGTGTACGTCGATCCCGCCGCCTCGGACCAGCTGTCGTCGGCGGACGCCGAGGCGCTCTCCGACAAGATCAGGGACGCCGGAAAACCGGTCTTCGTGGCCGTCCTGCCCGCCGACCAGCCCGAGCGGGACATCTTCCGGAACCTGCGGACGGAAACCGGCATCACCGGCCTGTACGCGATCCGCAGCGGCGACCGCTTCGGCGCGCGGGCCGACGCGGTCGTCCTGCCCCCGCGCGGTGTGCAGAACCTCGTCAGGGCCGTCCAAGGCGTCGTCGACCCCAAGGCCCAGCTGAACGACTTCGTCGACGCGGCGCTGCGCAGCGCCCGGGGCACGGCCCCCGCCTCCTGGGGCGACGGCGGGGGAGGCGGCGTGGACACCGGCGGCATCCTCGTCGCCGGGATCGTGATCGCGGCGGGTGGCGCGGGCGCCTACGCGCTGGTCCGGCGCAACCGGCGGCGCCACGAGGAGGAGCAGCGGGCGGCGCTGGAGAAGCTGCGGACCGTCGTCGACGAGGACATCACCGCCTACGGCGAGGAACTCGACCGTCTCGACTTCCACCCGGCCGAACCGGGCGCCGACGACGCGAAGCGCGGGGACTACGAACGCGCCCTGGACTCCTACGAGCAGGCCAAGCGCCTGATGGACGGGGCACGCAGACCGGAGGACGTCAAGCCGGTCACCCAGGCCCTGGCGGACGGCCGCTTCTCCCTCACCCAGCTGGCCGCCCGCCGGGAGGGCCGGCCGCTCCCGGAGCGCCGGCCACCCTGCTTCTTCGACCCCCGCCACGGCCCGGCGGTGGCCGACGAGACCTGGACGCCGCCCGGCGGCGCCGCGCGTGAGGTGCCGGTGTGCGCGGCGGACCGGGCCCGGCTGGCCGACGGCCGCGATCCCGCGATCCGCGAGGTCGACACCGAGTACGGCCGGCGGCCGTACTGGGACGCCGGACCGGCCTACGGCCCCTGGGCGGGCGGCTACTTCGGCGGCGGCATCCTCCCCGGCCTGCTCGTCGGCACCCTGCTGGGCAGCGCGATGGCGGGCCCGGCGTACGCGGCCGACTACGGGGCCGGGTACGGCGACTTCGGCGGCTACGAGGGCGGTGACGTCTCGGGCGCGGACTTCGACCCGGGCAACTTCGACGGCGGCTTCGGGGGCGGCGGGGACTTCGGCGGGGGAGGCGGCTTCGACGGCGGTGGAGGCTTCTGACGCGCGGGGGCCCGGCGTCCCCGGGACACCGGGCCCTGTGGGCGGAACGGTGGCGCGGAGCGCCGCTCAGAGGCCGGACGCCGCCGAGGCGATGGCGGAGGCGAAGGTGGAGACCTCGGTGTAGACGCCGGGCGCGTTCGGCCGGGCGCAGCCTATGCCCCAGCTGACGATGCCGACCTGGATCCAGGCGTTGTTCGCGTCGCGCCGGAACATGGGGCCGCCGGAGTCGCCCTGGCAGGTGTCCACGCCGCCGGAGGGCAGCCCGGCGCAGATCTCCTCGTTCGCGACGAGCCCGCTGTAGCCGCTGTAGGAGCGGCACTGGGCGTCGCTGACGAAGGGCACGTTCGCCTTGAGCAGGTAGCGCTGCTGGGCCCCGCCCTCACTGTTGGCGCCCCAGCCGGCGACGGTGAAGGTGCCGGTGTTGTACTGCGTGGTGGTGGCGATCTTCAGCGTCGGCAGGTTGATGGGCTGCGCCAGCTTGATGAGCGCCCAGTCCTTGCCGGTGCCGTTGTAGCCCGGCGCCCGGTACACGTAGGTGGAGCGGACCTGGACCCGGCCGCTGGTGGACTGGAGGTCCACGACGCCGGCGGTGGCCGTGATGCCGGTGTTCGGACCGGTCGAGCCGACGCAGTGGGCGGCGGTGAGGACGATCTGCTGGGTGTAGAGCGCGCCGCCACAGCCCATGGAGAGCCGGACCATGAACGGGAACTCGCCCTGCGCGGCACGGGTCCCGCCGACGACGCGCGAGTCCGCGGCCTGCGCGGCCGACACGGGCTGGAGACTGACGATCGCGAGAGCGGCGGCGCCGAGGACCGCGCATCTCTTGAGCGCGGTGAGGAGCTTCTTCAACGTGATGCCTTCCGTGGGGGGTTGGACATGCCAACGCGAGAAGTGCATATGGCAGGAACATGTCAATCGGGAACGGCTGAGACGCCCCGGCCGTTTCCGTTGCAGGATTATGAGAACCCTGTGACGACCCCCATAAGAACCCAATTCCGGCCACTGGCCCTGGCCACAGGCCCCCCACTTGGGCGGATCGTGACGGAAAACAGAGCACCCGCCCACCCGGCGCGAAACCGGGGGACGGGAGTGCTCGGTATGCGCGGCGCCTGCGCCGCGCGGCTCAGGCGCTCTTGATCGCCGAGATGTCGAAGTTCAGCTTGATCTTGTCGGAGACCAGCACGCCGCCCGTCTCCAGCGCGGCGTTCCAGGTCAGGCCCCACTCCGAGCGCAGGATCTCGGCCTTGCCCTCGAAACCGACGCGCTCGTTGCCGAACGGGTCCGTCGCGGCGCCGTTGAACTCCAGGTCGATGGTGATCGACCGGGTGGTGCCGAGGATGGTCAGGTCGCCGGTGATGCGGTAGTCCTCGCCGCCCAGGGCCTGCGCCTTGGTGGAGCGGAACGTCATCGTCGGGAACTCGTCCGTCTTGAAGAAGTCCGCGCTCTTCAGGTGCCCGTCGCGGTCGGCCGAGCCGGTGTCGATGCTGTCCATCTGGATGTCCAGGGACGCCGTGGACGCGGCCGGGTTCGTGCCGTCCAGGTGCAGCGAGCCGCTGAATTCGAGGAACTTGCCCTTGACGTTGGTGACCATGGCGTGCCGGGCGACGAAGCCGAGCGTGGAGTGCGCCGGGTCGATCGTGTAGTCGCCGGTCAGCGCGGCAAGCTCCGGAGCCACGGCGACGGCGGCGGCCGGGGCGGTGGTCTCGGCGGAAGCCTTGCGGTTGAAGATGCCCATGACGTTCTCCTCGGGAGGTGATGTTGAATCTTTAACTACCCAACGCGCACCACCGTAGACGCATTCCCTTCAACTTTCAACATCATCCGCGACGTGTTCCTGGTGTCACCCCGCGTGACGTGATAGGGCATGGACATGACCCCTTCGCGCCGCGCCCTGCTGACCGCCGCCGCCCTCGCCGCGGCCCTCGGCCGCACCGCCGGGACCCCGGCCCGCGCCGGGGCGGCCGACCCCTACGACACCCTCCGTGCCCGCTGGCTCGGCATCACCCTCGGCGCCGGCTACGACCCCGCCGCCGAGCCGTACGCCGGGCGCCTCGCCGAGACCGGCACGCTGGCCCGCGGGTTCCAGCAGGCCATGGACCCGACCCCGGCGTCCCTGTGGCCCGGCCACCCCTTCGACCCGCCCGCCGGCATCACCCGGAGCTACAGCCGCCTGTGGACCATGACCCAGGCCTACGTCCAGCCGGGAACCGGAGCCACCGCCGACCCCGCCCTGCTCGCCGACGTCCTGCGCGGCCTCGACCACCTCTCCGCCACCGTCTACCACCCCGGCACCACCCGCTACGGCAACTGGTGGGAGTGGCAGATCGGCAGCCCGCGCCTGCTCATGGACATCACGGCGGCCCTGTACGACCACCTCGGGCAGGCCCGGATCGACGCCGCCTGCGCCGCCGTCGACCACTTCATCCCCGACACGCAGCTCACCGACTACTCCGGCACCGCCACCGGCGCCAACCGTGTCGACCTGTGCCGCGGTGTCGCGCTGCGGGGCATCCTCGGCCGCGCCCCGGACCGGATCGCGCTCGCCCGGGACGCGCTCTCCCCGGTCTTCCCGTACGTCACGGCGGGCGACGGGCTGTACGCCGACGGCTCCTTCGTACAACACACCTGGGTCGCCTACTCCGGCACCTACGGCCAGGTCCTCCTCGACGGACTCGGACGCCTCTTCGCCTTGCTCGCCGGCTCCGACTGGGAGGTCACCGACCCCGGCCGGCAGATCGTCCTCGACAGCGTCGAGCGGGCCTACGCCCCGCTGATCCACGACGGACTCGTCATGGACAGCGTCAACGGGCGCGCCATCAGCCGGGGGTTCCTCAAGAACGACGACCGGCGGGTCATGCGCGGCGACCACTACCACGGGCACGGGCTCATCGCCGCCATCGTCCTGCTCGCCGCAGGCGCGAGCGCGGCCGAACGCGACCGGTGGCACGCCCGCGTCAAGGGCTGGATCGAACGGGACACCGTCACACCGGTGCTGACATCACGTCAGTTCGGGGTGGCCGACCTCGCCCGCCTGCACGCCGTCGCCCGGGCGCCGGTCCCGGCGGCGCCCGAGCCGGTCGGGCACCACCTCTTCGCCGCGATGGACCGCGCCGTCCACCGCCGCCCGCGCTTCGTCGCGACCATCGCCATGGCCAGCGACCGGATCGCCCACTACGAGTGCGGCAACGGCGAGAACCCGCGCGGCTGGCACACCGGCGCGGGCATGGTCTCCTGGTGGGCCGACGGCCTCGGCGACCAGTACACCGACTGGTACTGGCCGACCGTCGACTGGTACCGCCTGCCCGGCACGACCGTCTCCACCCGCCGCCTGCCCGACCGGGCGGGCGGCGAATGGGGCGAGGCCCGGCCCGCCGCACGCTGGGTCGGCGGCACGACGGACGGCGAGTACGCGGCGATCGGCCAGCAGCTGGAGGGCCTGGGCTCGACGCTGCGGGCCCACAAGGCGTGGTTCTGCCTCGCGGACGCCGTGGTCTGCCTCGGCACCGGGATCACCTGCGCCGACGGCGTCCCCGTGGAGACCGTCGTCGACAACCGCAACCTGGGGGAGAACGGCACCCCCGCCCTGGTGCGCGGCCCCGGCTGGGCCCATCTGGAGGGCCATGGCGGCTGGGTCGTGCCGTACGGCCGGCTGCGCACCCTCCGCGAGGACCGCGGCGGCGCGTGGGCCGACATCAACACCACCAGCACCACCGAGCGCCGCATCCGCCGCTGGCAGACCCTCTGGCTCGACCACGGCACCGACCCGCGCGACGCGACCTACCGGTACGTCCTCATGCCGGGCGCGAGCCGCCGGGAGGTCGCCGCGCGGGCGGCCGACCGCGGATGGCTGTCGGTCCTCGCCAACGACCCGGCCCGCCAGGCCGTCCACGTCCCCTCCCTGGGAGTGACGGCGGCCCTCTTCCGGCAGCCGGGCACCGCGGGCCCCCTCACCGCCGGCGCGGGAGCGAGCGTGCTGCTCCGGCGCCGGCGCCGGACCGCTACCCTCTGTGTGAGTGAGCCGCCCCGCACGGGCGAGCCCCTGGAGATCGTCCTCGACCACCCCGTACGGCACGTGACGCACGCCGACGAGACGGTCGAGATCCTCGCCACCGGACCCCGGCTCAGGCTCCGCGTCACTCCGGGGACGGTATGCCGGACCCACCGTTGTGACGTGGTTCTCGCCTGACGGCTTTGTGTGACCTCCACAACGCACGGGCCCTCTGAGCAGTCGGAAAGGCTGCATGCCGCCTTGGTTCTGTTCAGTGCTACCAGGAAAACGCTCCGGAGACTGTGAGGAGTCGACGGCTCGCATTGCGCCGGGTCCTTCGTAAGGTCACTACATGACCGTTTTGGATGAGGCACCGGGTGAGCCGATCGACGCCCGCGGACGGACCGCCGAGCTGCACGGGATCCGTGCCCAGGCGCTGGCCGGCCCGGGCGAGAAGGCCACCGCGGCGCAGCACGCCAAGGGGAAGCTGACCGCCCGGGAGCGCATCGAGCTGCTCCTGGACCCCGGCACCTTCCGGGAGGTCGAGCAGCTGCGCCGGCACCGGGCCCAGGGCTTCGGCCTGGAGACCAAGAAGCCGTACACCGACGGTGTCATCACCGGCTGGGGCACGGTCGAGGGCCGCACGGTCTTCGTGTACGCCCACGACTTCCGGATCTTCGGCGGCGCGCTGGGCGAGGCCCACGCCACCAAGATCCACAAGATCATGGACATGGCCATCGCGGCCGGCGCGCCGCTGGTCTCCCTGAACGACGGCGCCGGCGCCCGTATCCAGGAGGGCGTCTCCGCCCTCGCCGGGTACGGCGGCATCTTCCAGCGCAACACCAAGGCGTCCGGCGTCATCCCGCAGATCAGCGTGATGCTGGGCCCGTGCGCGGGCGGCGCGGCCTACAGTCCCGCCCTCACGGACTTCGTGTTCATGGTCCGCGACACCTCGCAGATGTTCATCACCGGCCCCGACGTGGTCAAGGCCGTGACGGGCGAGGAGATCACCCAGAACGGCCTGGGCGGCGCCGACGTGCACGCCGAGACCTCCGGCGTCTGCCACTTCGCGTACGACGACGAGGAGACGTGCATCGCCGAGGTGCGCTACCTCCTGTCCCTGCTCCCGCAGAACAACCGGGAGAACCCTCCCCGGGTGGAGCCGTCGGACGCCGCGGACCGCCGCAGCGAGACGCTGCTCGACCTGGTGCCGGCCGACGGCAACCGCCCGTACGACATGACCAAGGTCATCGAGGAGATCGTCGACGACGGCGAGTACCTGGAGGTCCACGAGCGCTGGGCGCGGAACATCATCTGCGCGCTGGCCCGGCTGGACGGCCAGGTCGTCGGCATCGTCGCCAACCAGCCCCAGGTCCTGGCGGGCGTGCTCGACATCGAGGCGTCCGAGAAGGCGGCCCGCTTCGTGCAGATGTGCGACGCCTTCAACATCCCGATCGTCACCTTCCTGGACGTCCCCGGCTTCCTCCCGGGAGTCGACCAGGAGCACGGCGGCATCATCCGCCACGGCGCGAAGCTGCTGTACGCCTACTGCAACGCGACCGTGCCCCGGATCTCCCTGATCCTGCGCAAGGCGTACGGCGGCGCGTACATCGTCATGGACAGCCAGTCCATCGGCGCCGACCTCACCTACGCCTGGCCGACCAACGAGATCGCCGTGATGGGCGCCGAGGGCGCCGCCAACGTCATCTTCCGGCGGCAGATCGCCGAGGCCGAGGACCCCGACGCCATGCGGGCGCGCATGGTCAAGGAGTACAAGTCCGAGCTGATGCACCCGTACTACGCGGCCGAGCGGGGCCTGGTCGACGACGTGATCGACCCCTCCGAGACCCGGGAGGTCCTCGTCCGCTCCCTGGCGATGCTGCACACCAAGCACGCCGACCTGCCGTCCCGCAAGCACGGCAACCCTCCGCAGTAACCCACCGGTATCCGTGCGGAAACCTCATCCATGGAGACTGAGCCCATGAACGTCCCTGACATCCGCGTCGAGAAGGGCCACGCCGACGCCGAGGAAGTCGCCGCCATCACGGCGATCCTCCTGGCCCGCGCCGCCGCCCGGCCCGTCGCCGCCCCGGCCCACCGAGGCCGCCCGAAGGCCGGCTGGCGCCGCCTGGAGCGCGAGGGCGGCTTCCGCGCCCCGCACAGCTGGCGCTGAGCCCGTATGAACGAAGAGAAGGGCCCCTCTCCTGGAGAGGGGCCCTTCTGCCGTCCCTGAGGGGCGCGGGAACCGCGCGACAAGCGACTGGGCCGCCCCGGGCGGCGAACAACCGTCCGAGGCGGCCCAGGGGCCGCACAGGCCCGTGTCTACCGCAGCCGCGCCATCAGCGCGTGCTCGACGAGCGTGATCAGCGCCGACTTGGCGTCCGCGCGGTGGCGGGCGTCCGTCGTGATGATCGGGGTGTCGGGGCCGATCTGCAGCGCCTCGCGCACCTCGTCCGGGTTGTACGGCTGATTGCCGTCGAAGCCGTTGAGCGCGATGACGAAGGGCAGGCCGCTGTTCTCGAAGTAGTCGACCGCGGGGAAGCAGTCGGCGAGACGGCGGGTGTCCACCAGGACGATCGCGCCGATGGCGCCCCGCACCAGGTCGTCCCACATGAACCAGAAGCGGTCCTGGCCGGGCGTACCGAAGAGGTACAGGATCAGGTCCTGGTCCAGGGTGATACGTCCGAAGTCCATGGCGACCGTCGTGGTCGTCTTGTCCCCGGTGTGGGTGAGGTCGTCGATGCCCGCCGAAGCGGACGTCATGACGGCTTCCGTGCGCAGCGGGTTGATCTCCGAGACGGCGCCGACGAACGTGGTCTTGCCCACGCCGAAGCCGCCAGCCACCACGATCTTCGCGGACGTGGTGGAGCGGGAAGGCCCTCCGCTAGAGCTTGCGAAGTCCACTGAGCACCCTTTCGAGCAGTGTCACGTCTGGCTGGCCGCCGGCGCTCTCGTCGCCGCCGGGCTGATGGATGGCGACCAGTCCTGCCTCCGCCAAGTCGGCGACGAGGATCCTGGCCACGCCGAGGGGGATCGTGAGGAGGGCCGAGACCTCGGCCACCGATTTGATCTCTCGGCAGAGGTTGCAGATCCGCTGATGCTCGGGCAGCTGGCCCTGCATCTGGTGCGGCTGCGCGGTGGTGTGCACCAGCGCCTCGATGGCGAGCTGGTAGCGCGGGCGGGTCCGGCCGCCGGTCATGGCGTACGGACGCACCAGGGGGTTGTTCGACGCCCCGGCGGGCGTCGGCTCAGGGGCGCGTCGCTGCGGCTGCACCGGCTGGATGCGCCGGGCTGGCGGCTGGTCGTACGGCGAGGGTCCGGGACCCTGCGGGTACGGCTGCCGTTGGTTCTGCTGGGAGGGGAAGTACCGGTTCTGGGAACCGTCGTTCTGGCCCTGGGCAGGGCCGTACGACCAGTTGCCCGATGACGAACCGTCTGGGGGTGTTGCCACTTTCTCTCCTCCTCCGACTGTGCCTGGCACCCATCATGTGGAGCCGCGTCCCGGTACCTTACGGCCCCGGGACGCCAAAACGCACCGCTGTCCGTTCAGTTGAGCAGGCTCCCTTGGAGCTCCGCACGCAGATCCGGCGTCAGGACCGTACCGGCACGGTCGACCAGAAGCGCCATCTCGTACCCGATGAGACCGATGTCCGCCTCGGGATGTGCGAGGACGGCGAGGGACGAACCATCGGAGACGGACATGATGAAGAGGAATCCCCGCTCCATCTCCACAACCGTCTGGTTCACGCTGCCGCCCTCGAAGATGCGGGAGGCGCCTGCCGTCAGTGACGTCAGACCGGAGGCGACGGCCGCGAGCTGGTCGGCGCGGTCGCGCGGGAAGCCTTCGGACATCGCCAGAAGGAGTCCGTCGGCGGAGACCACCACCGTGTGAGACACCCCGGGGGTGTTGTCCACGAAGTTGGTGATCAACCAGTTCAGGTTCTGTGCCGCCTGGCTCATCGGGCTCACACTAACGCTCCTGGTTGTAGGTGCTGTCAGGACCGAAGCCCTGGCCGTTCGTTTCACTTCCCGCGCTGCGACCCCGCTGGACACCCCGGCGCAGGTTGCTCAGCCTGCCCCGGACGTCCTCGGGAGCACGGGAGACCTGTGGGCCCCCCTGGGGGGTGGATTCGGCGGCTCCCTGGACCAGGTTGGCCTTCGGGACCCGCCGCGGCAGGCCGGAGGAGGTGACCCCGCCCGCCTTGGGCTTCCGGAGCTGCGAAGCCTGCTGCCAGCGCTCGTCGTTCTGCGAACGCCAGGCGTTTTCGCCGTTGCTCTCCGGAGTGGGAGCCGGCGCTTCCTGCCGCACGGGCCGCGTGCCGTTGGTGCCGCCCGCGGCGGCGCCACGACGCGGAAGCCCGGCGTCGGTCACTGCGCGGGCCGCGGAATGGGCCGGTCCCGAACGGTCGAAGCCTATGCCGCGGGACTCGCCGGCGTCACCGGCCTGCGCGGATTCCGCTTCCGGAGCGTACTGCTCCTGGTAGCCGTCGCGGTAGCCGTTCTGCTGAGGCCAGTCGTCCTGGTGGCGCCGCTGCTCGAAGGCCGTGAAACCGTCCTGGCCGGAGGCGTTGTGCGCCACCGGCTCCTCGGCCGCGGGCTCCGCATAGCCGGAGTCCGGGTAGCCGTTGGGGGAGGAGAAGGCGTCGTCGCGCGGGAGGCCGCCGTTCGGCGCGTAGTACGTGTCGTCGTACGACGTCCGCTGGGGCTCCTCGTAGGCGGAGCGCTGCTGCTCGCCGTACGCCTGCCGCTGGTCCTCGTAGGACTGCTGCCGCTGCTCCTCGTACGCCTGCTGCTGGTCGTAGCCGTCCTGCGGCCCCGCGTAGCCGTTGCGGTCGTCGTAGGCGGGCTGGCCGAACTCGTCGTACGCGGGAGCCTCGGTGCCCTCCTGCCCCTGCACCTCGGCCTCGAGGGCCGCGCGGCGCTCCTCGCGCATCAGGGAGCGGCCGACCGGGTCGAGCTCGCGGATGTCGTCCGGGACCTCGGTGTAGGCGCTGTCGTCGAAGCCGAGCTCGGCCGCCGTACGCATCGGCTGACCGAAGTTCTCGCCCTGGAACTGCTGCTCCGGGATGATCTGCGAGACGGTGAACTCGTCGCGCAGCGGCTGCTGTTCGGCGCCACCGCCACCGTGCGTGATGGCGTCCGGCAGCATGACCAGCGAGGTGGTGCCGGCCTGCTCGCCCGAGGGGCGCAGCTGGACGCGGATGCCGTGCCGGTCGGACAGCCGGCCGACCACGAACAGGCCCATGCGCTGGGATATCGCCGCGTCGACGGTGGGCGGGTTCGCCAGCTTGTGGTTGATGTCCGCGAAGTCCTCGGCGGTGAGGCCGATGCCCTTGTCGTGGATCTCGATCATCACGCGGCCGTCGGGGAGACGGGTCGCGGTGACACGCACCTTGGTCTGCGGCGAGGAGAACGTGGTGGCGTTCTCCAGGAGCTCGGCGAGCAGGTGCACGAGGTCGGTGACCGCGCGGCCGTGGATCTCGGCCTCCGGGACGCCGGACAGCTCGATGCGCTCGTACTGCTCCACCTCGGAGGAGGCGGCGCGCAGCACGTCGACCAGCGGGACCGGCTGGTCCCAGCGGCGGCCCGGCTCCTCGCCGGCGAGGACGAGGAGGTTCTCGCCGTTGCGGCGCATACGGGTCGCGAGGTGGTCCAGCTTGAAGAGGTTCTCCAGCTGGTCCGGGTCGGCCTCGTTGTTCTCCAGGTCGGTGATCAGGGTCAGCTGGCCCTCGATCAGCGACTGGTTGCGGCGCGACAGGTTGGTGAAGATCGCGTTGATGTTGCCCCGCAGCAGGGCCTGCTCGGCGGCGAGCCGGACGGCCTCGCGGTGGACCTGGTCGAAGGCGCGGGCGACTTCGCCGATCTCGTCGCGGGTGGTGATCGGGATGGGCGCGACCCGGGTGTCGACCCGGCCGGGGTCGGTGCGCGAGAGCTGGTCGACCAGCATCGGCAGGCGCTGCTCGGCGATGCCGAAGGCGGCGTTGCGCAGCTGGCGCATCGCGCGGGACATCTGGCGGGCCACCATGCCGGCCAGGATGAACGCGGCGAGCAGGGCGATGACGACGGCGGCACCGGTGATGAGCGCGTCGCGCTTGGCGTTCTCGGAGACGCTCGCGGCCTCGTCCACGGCCTTGCTGACGAGGTCGGTCTCGATCTCGCGGTAGCCCTCGAACTTGGCGGTGGAGGCGCCCAGCCAGGCCTTGGGCGTGACGCCCTTGGCGGCCAGCTGCTCGGGGGTGAAGGTGCCCGCGGCGATGCCCTGGAGCATGGCGTCGGCGGCCGGCATGGCGCTGTAGGCGCCGCCCTGCGTGGAGCTGCTGGCACCGGCGTCGACGGCGGTGCCCTTGTCGCCGATCTTCTTGCGCTGCGTGGCCATGATCTGGTCGAGCTGGTCGACGTCGTCCTGGGTGGCGCCCGAGACGAACTCGTTGATCGCGATGCCCTCGAGGTAGCGGTACGACACGAGGGAGACGCCCTGCTGGCGGACCACCGCTTCCTTGGTGCTCGGCCGGATCAGCATGTGCACGCCGATCGACCGCTGGAGCGAGACGGCGGCCTTGGCGAGCGACACGGCGTAGACGGTGCGGCCGTAGGAGGTGATGTTGCCGGTGCCCAGGCTGAGCTCGTTGGCGAACTCCATCAGCGAGTGCTGGACGGCGACGTAACCCTCCTCGGTCTTCACCGGGTCCATCGCCTTGGTGTACGCCGCCTGACGCAGGGGCGCCAGCTTGGTCTCGTTGGAGCGGAACAGCTGCATACGGCGGTCGAGCGCGGCCGTGTTCGGCAGGTTCTGCGCCGCCTGGTCGAACTTCTGCTTGGCCCGGTCGGTCGCCGACCGCAGCTGCGTGACCGTGTCCGTGGTGCCCTTGCCCTGGAGCAGGTCGGGCGCGGTGAGGTCGCGTTCGTCCAGCAGGGCGTTGCCGTACTCCTCGGCGGCGCGCACGAGGAGGGCCACGTTCTCGGCGTCCTCGGCCTGCTGCCAGGTGTCGATGGAGCTCTTCACCTGGAAGCCGCCCATGACGAGGCCGACCATCACGGGTATGAGCAGGATCGCGTTCAGCCTCGTCGGCACGCGCCAGTTGCGCGGCGAGAAACGGCCGCCGCTCGGGGCCGGCGCGGCCGTGGGCTCGGATCCGGGCACAGGGGCGGGCGCCGCTCCGCGCGGCGGCGGGGTGAAGTTGCCCCGGGCCGACGGCTCGGGACTGTTCTTGCTTCGCCTCACTCGACCAACAACCTTCCGGCGGGGTCGGCACCTAGGTCGTGCCGCTGTGTCTCAGAGCCCATCGCCTTGGAGTACGCATGACTGATGAGTACGTCTTCGGCCAGTGGGCAGTTCTGGCATTCCAGCACGTGGGCCCGCGCTCCTCCAAACAGTGGAAGAGGGGGATTCCGTGCGATGTATGGCCTAGATAAAACGGTCATAAAGAGCGAGCCCCGTCAAAAGACGGGGCGTTCGTGCGCGCAGCGAGACCGGTTGACCGCGACGAGTTGCCGTACCACCCGATTCCTCTGCCGAAACGTTATGAACAGCGGAGCCGACCGTGTCAAAGGCCACAGCCGGCTCCGGGACATCTACGCCAAGTGCCGTACGTGCCCGCAGACTTGTGCTACCGCAGCCGTGCCATGAGCGCGTGCTCCACCAGCGTGATCAGCGCACTCTTGGCATCGGCACGGTGCCGGGCGTCCGTCGTGATGATCGGCGCGTCCGGTCCGATCTGCAGCGCCTCGCGCACCTCGTCCGGTGTGTACGGCTGGTGTCCGTCGAAGCCGTTGAGGGCGATGACGAAGGGCAGGCCGCTGTTCTCGAAGTAGTCGACCGCGGGGAAGCAGTCGGCGAGACGGCGGGTGTCCACCAGCACGACGGCGCCGATGGCGCCCCGCACCAGGTCGTCCCACATGAACCAGAAGCGGTCCTGACCCGGCGTACCGAACAGGTACAGGATCAGGTCCTGGTCCAGGGTGATACGTCCGAAGTCCATGGCCACCGTGGTGGTGGTCTTGTCCCCGGTGTGCGTGAGGTCGTCGATCCCCGCGCTCGCGGAGGTCATGACGGCCTCCGTGCGCAGCGGGTTGATCTCCGAGACGGCGCCGACGAACGTGGTCTTGCCCACGCCGAAGCCACCCGCCACCACGATCTTGGCGGAGGTGGTCGCCCGGCTTGGTTCAGAGCTTGCGAAGTCCACTGAGCACCCTTTCGAGCAGCGTCACGTCCGGTGCGCCACCGTTGTTCTCGTCGCCACCCGGCTGGTGGATGGCGACCAAGCCCGCCTCGGCGAGGTCCGCCACGAGGATCCTGGCCACGCCCAGGGGCATGGAAAGGAGCGCGGAGACCTCGGCGACCGACTTCACCTCGCGGCACAGGTGGCAGATGCGCTGGTGCTCCGGGAGGAGCCCCATCAGTGCCGCCGGGTCCGCAGTGGTGCTGATCAGAGCCTCGATGGCCAGCTGGTAGCGCGGCCGGGTCCGGCCGCCGGTCATCGCGTACGGACGTACCAGCGGCTGGTCGCCCTCATCCTCGTACGGCTCCGCGTACGGATCATGAGAGGCGGTGGGCGGGGTCATGAATCCTCCGGGCTGGGACACAAGTCGGTCGGTCAAGCCGTCGGGTGAGGGGCCAGTGGGGGGATTGTGGCGGCCGGACGGTGATTTGGTGAGACGGGTGGATCCGGGAGATGTCAGTGGAGCAGACTGCCTTGCAGTTCGGCACGCAGGTCCGGGGTGAGGACCGCGCCCGCACGGTCGACCAGGAGTGCCATCTCGTACCCGACGAGGCCGATGTCCGCATCCGGGTGAGCCAGGACGGCGAGGGACGACCCGTCCGAGATGGACATGAGGAAGAGGAATCCCCGCTCCATCTCGACGACGGTCTGTGCGACGTCCCCGCCTTCGAAGATCCGGCTGGCTCCTGCCGTCAGCGAGGTCAGACCCGACGCGACGGCCGCCAGCTGGTCGGCACGGTCGCGGGGGAAACCCTCCGACATGGCGAGCAGAAGGCCGTCGGCGGACACGACGACGGTGTGGGACACCCCGGGGGTGTTGTCCACGAAGTTGGTGATCAACCAGTTGAGGTTTTGTGCCGCTTGGCTCATCTGGCTCAACTAACGCTCCTGCTGGTGAGTGGGGCTCGGGAAGCTGCCGGTCTGGCCGCTGCCGGCCTGACGGCCCTGAGCGATGCCCCGACGAAGGTTGGTCAGCCGGCCGCGTACGTCATCGGGCGCACGCGAGACCTGCGGACCGCTTTGGTGCTGTTGCTGCTGAGCCGTGCCAGGGACGAGGTTCGCCCTGGGCACGCGGCGCGGCAGGCCGGAGGTGGTGACTCCGCCCGCGGCGGGCTGCCGGACGCGTTCAGCCTGCCGAACGAGGTCGTCGTTCGGTGAGCTGCGCCAGGCGGTCGACGCGGAGCGCTGGGGGGCGGAGGACGGCTGGGGCCGCTCCGCCGGGGCCGGACGCTCCTGCTGCGGAGCGGCGGCCGGGGTGTCGGTGCCCGGCTGGTGTCCCTGCGGACCGCCGTGGAACCAGTTGGTCTCCAGTGTGTCGTACAGCGGGGTACGACCGTCGCCGGGACCGGTCGCCGGCGGCAGGGCCTCGGGCTCCTGCCGCACGGGACGCTGCTGCGGACGCTGCGGGACGGGGGGCTGCTGGCCGGCGCCGTAGCCGGTGTTGCCGCCGTACGTCCCGTTGCCGTTGACCTGGGGCCGCTCGAACTGGCCGGTGGACTCCGGGCTCTGCCGGCCCGGCAGCGAGTGCCGGCCCGTCGAGCCGTTGTCGTACGCCTGCGGCGCGGCGAACTGGCCCGTCTGCGAGGCGTTGTTCTGCCCCGAGCCGTTGGGGCCGAAGACGTCCGGGCGGACGAACTGGCCGGTGTCGTGCTGCGCGTTGGCACCGGGGTGGGCGAACTGCCCCGTGTTCTGCTGGCCGTAACCGCCGGCGGCCGGGGCGTCGAAGTCCGGACGGGCGAACTCCGAGGTGGAGGCCGGGCCCTGCCGGTCGTCGATCCGCGGCATCCGCGACGTCTGCTGCGCCGGGTCCTCGTCGTGCCCGCGCGGGGCGTCGAGCGAGGCACGCGGCACCGGAGGCTGCGCGTTCTCGTCGCTCCAGCTGGGACGCGAGGGCTGGTTGCCGCCCGGCAGCTCGGCCCGCGCGCCACCGCGCGGCGGCAGCTGCGGCCGGCGGCCACGGCGGGAGCCCTGCTCGCCGGCGGGCGGCGCCTGCGGAGGCGTCGGGGCGCTCTGGCGGGACTGGTCGCGTCCGGGGGCGGTCCCGCGGGAGCCGCCGCCGAACATGCCCTGACCGGCGCCGTTGCCCTGCATGCCCTGACCGGCGCCCTGCGGCGGACCGCCGAACCCGGCACCGGCCGGAGCCGGCCGGCCCTGCGCGGGAGCACCGGGACCGCCCTGCGGTCCGCGCGGCGCGCCCGGTCCACCCTGCATACCGCCACCGTCACGTCCGGGCAGCGCGGCCCGCGGGCCCTGACCGGGAGCGAGCCGGCCGCCGCCCGGGGCACCGGCGCCGACGGCGCCGCCACCCGGCGCACCCCCACCGAAGGCACCGCCGCCGGACTGCGCCTGACGGCGGGCGGCGGCCGCACCGGCGGCGGCCTGCGCGGCGGCGGGACCGCCGGAGGCACCGGGGCCGCTCGGGCCGGGCTTGCCACCGGCCGGCTTCTTGCCGCCCTGGGCGACGTCGACGGGCAGCATGACCAGCGCGGTCGTACCACCGGAGTCGGACGGGCGGAGCTGGATGCGGATGCCGTGGCGCTGCGACAGACGGCCGACCACGAACAGACCCATGCGGCGGGAGACGGAGACGTCCACGGTGGGCGGCGAGGCGAGCCGCTCGTTGATCGCCGCGAGGTCCTCGGGGGAGAGGCCGATGCCGGTGTCGTGGATCTCGATCAGCACGCGGCCGTCGGGCAGCGCGTGACCGGTGACCTTGACCTTGGTCTGCGGCGAGGAGAACGAGGTCGCGTTCTCCAGCAGCTCGGCGAGCAGGTGCACGAGGTCGTTGACCACACGGCCGGCCACTTCGGTGGTCGGCACGGCGGCCAGCTCGATGCGCTCGTACTGCTCCACCTCGGACGCGGCGGCGCGGAGCACGTCGACCAGGGGGACCGGGCGGGTCCACCGGCGGCCGGGCTCCTCACCCGCGAGGACGAGGAGGTTCTCACCGTTACGGCGCATACGCGTCGCGAGGTGGTCGAGCTTGAACAGCGAGGACAGCTGGTCCGGGTCGGCCTCGCGGGACTCCAGTTCGGAGATCAGCGAGAGCTGACGCTGGATGAGGCCCTGGGAGCGACGCGAGAGGTTGGTGAACATCGCGTTGACGTTGCCCCGCAGCAGGGCCTGCTCGGCGGCGAGGCGGACCGCCTCGCGGTGCACGTCGTCGAAGGCCGCGGCCACCTGGCCGATCTCGTCCCGGGAGTGCACACCGACCGACTCCACGGACGTGTCGACGTCCTGCGGGTCGGCCTCGGAGAGCTGCTTGACCAGCTCGGGCAGACGGTCCTGGGCGACCCTGGTGGCTGTCTCCTCCAGCCGGCGCAGCGAGCGGATCATGGAGCGGGCCACGACGAAGGCGCCGACCAGCGACACACCGAGCACGAGCAGGATCAGCGCACCGGAGATGATCGCTTCGCTCTCCGACTCGTTGCGCAGCTCGCGGGCCTTCTGCTCCATCTCCTCGAGCAGAGTGGTCTCGATGGCGCGCATGCCCTGGATCTTGGTGGTGCTGTCGTCCACCCAGTCCCGGTAGGAGCGCTTGTCCAGCGAGGCGAGGCCGGTGGACGAGGTCAGGGCGCGGGTGGCGTAGGTGTCACTGGCCTTGATCGTCGGGTTGCCGTCACCGATCGGCTTCAGCAGCTCCTCGGCGGGCTCGCTGCCGTAGATGCTCTTGAAGGAGCGGAGCTCGGACTTCTGGCTCTCCAGCGCGGAGTCGGCGTAGAGGCGGTCGTTGTCCGAGAGGTCGGCGTCGGCGGTGTTGTTCGCCGGGAGGGCCGCGGCGAGGACCGCGCGCTGGATGGAGGCGTACTCCTTGGCGGAGGAGAACGACGCCAGGGCGCGGGTGCTCTGGATCATGTCCGGGTTGCTGGTCGCCTCGGCCATGTCCTGGGAGAGGTCCAGCAGGTGGGTGATCAGCCGGTGGTAGGCCTCCACGGTCTGCGTGGAGTTGCCGTCGGCCTGGTACGCCGTGCCGCGGACCTCGGAGATCGTGCCGAGCTCGCGGATCAGCTGGACGATGTTGTCGCGGACGCCCTTGAGGCTGCCGTCCTTGCTCTGGTCGTCGATCTCCTCGGAGGCGTCGCGGAAGCTCTGCGCGGCGCGGTCCGTCTTGTCGCGGTAGCCCTTGACCGTGTAGTCGCCGGCCTTGGCGCCGTGGGCGAGCGGACCGGCGGACTGGTCGCGCTCCTCCTGGAGCGCGTGGGCGAGCTCGGTGGCCCGCTTCGTCATGTCCGTCAGCAGCCGCATGTTCTCCAGCTGCTGGATGTCGTCCATGTTGTCGCTGATGCGCAGGGCGCCCAGCGAGGTGGCCGCGACCACGGGGAGCGTCAGCAGCGCGACGAGGCGCGTGGAGATACGCCAGTTGCGCAGGGCTATCCGTGAGCCCGGGCCGACCTCGCCCCTGGCCGGCTTCTTCGTCGGAGGCGGGGGAACCGCGGTACCCGGGGACGCCGACACAGCGTGGCGCCCGGAGCGCTCACCGCTGTCGACCGACGGGGCCGGGCCCTGGGTCTGGGCGTGCTGGGTCGAGGGACCTCGGTCGGTCCCGCCGTGCTCCGGCTCCGCCGAAGCGCTGCCATCCCTCTTGAAACGTCCCTGCACTAGCGTCGCAACCTCTGGACCAGGCGCCCTTCCGCGTGAGCGGTCGGACACGGTGTCGGCGTATTGGGGAGCGTCCTGAACACGCTCCCTGGTGGTCGTGAGTGACCCCGGCGCTGGCTCCCCCTTCTCGCCGCCACTCGGCGCGTCGATGCGCCCCCTGTGCGCCGGCTCGATCCTGCGGCGGTCCGTGGAATTCCAGCACAGTGCAGGATCTCCAACAAGGCCCGTAGGTCGAGCCGTGACATACGTGACACCGTGTGAGTGCCGGGTTACCTGCCGTGGATCCTTATTCATCCCAGAACGGGCATAAGTCCGCGAGTCGCTTTCGCGTGAAAGGTGCCCCAGTCGCCATGATCAGGAGCGGAATGATGGCTTCAGGGGGCGATTGTCCGTTTCCCCGCCTCGTGGGTCGGGTCGGAATTGCCGGGATTATTCATCCCGGCGTGAGCAAACTCACACTTAGATCAAGGGGTCTTCACGACTTCTCCGGGAAGCGGATGTTTAGCCTGACGCTTTACAAGAGGGATGTTTCTGCCCACCCGCGTCCGGACGCAGGCCCCGACAGGCTCGTATCCGGGCGCTTCGTCACGACAGGACTCAGTACGACCGTGAAGACGACGATGATCCACACCATAGCCAACCCGCGGCGCACGAAGCTGGCCCACCTCGACAGCGCCGGCGAACTGCGCCTCCCCGAGCAGCCGGAGCACTCCCTCGACCTCCCCGCTCAGACCGCCAACCCCAAGCGCACCATCCTCCAGGAACTCCCCGCGACCACCGTCGCCGGTTAGTACGGGCGCGCACGGCAGGTCGTTCATCGGCGGACGACCACCCGGTGGAGGGATCCGCCACGACGGCCCCGGCGTCCGCGCCGCTCGCGCGAGGCGTGGACGCCTCACCGCGCTAGCCTGGAGCATCAGACTCCAGCCGGCTTCAAGTGAGGGGCGCAGGATCCCGTGCGCATCGCCAGATTCTCCATCGACGGGAACGTCGCCTTCGGCGCGGTCGAGGGCGACAGGCCGGACGAATACGTCCTCGACATCATCAAAGGCATCCCGTTCACGGACTTCGAGCTCTCCGGCACGAAGGTGCCGCTGAGCAAGGTCAGGCTGCTGCCGCCGGTGCTCCCCAGCAAGGTCGTGGCCTTCGGCCGCAACTACGCCGAGCACGCCCGTGAACTCGGCAACGAGGTACCCGACGCCCCGTTCGCCTTCTTCAAGCCGTCCACCTCGGTGATCGGCCCCGGTGACGAGATCCAGTACCCGTCCTTCACCCAGGACCTCCACCACGAGGCGGAACTCGCCGTCGTCATCGGCCGGCTGTGCCGCGAGGTCCCGCGCGAGCGCGTCAAGGACGTGATCTTCGGCTACACCTGCGCCAACGACATCACCGCGCGGGACGTCCAGAAGCGCGAGAAGCAGTGGGCGCGGGCCAAGGGCTTCGACAGCTCCTGCCCGCTCGGCCCCTGGGTGGAGACCGGACTGGACATCGGGACGGCGTCCGACCTGACGATCCAGCTCACGGTCAACGGCGAACAGCGCCAGCTCGGCCGCACCAGCGAGATGATCCACTCCATCGAGGACCTGGTCGTCAACATCTCCGAGGCCATGACGCTGCTCCCCGGCGACGTCATCCTCACGGGCACCCCGGCAGGCGTCGGACCCCTCAACGTCGGCGACGACGTCGCCGTCACCATCGAAGGCATCGGCACTCTCACCAACAAGGTTGTCAAGCGTGGCTAGCGCATCAGGCTCCCCCGTACGCGTCCGTTTCTGCCCGTCGCCCACCGGTAACCCCCACGTGGGCCTGGTCCGCACCGCCCTGTTCAACTGGGCGTTCGCCAGGCACCACCAGGGCACCCTGGTCTTCCGTATCGAGGACACCGACGCGGCCCGCGACTCCGAGGAGTCCTACGAGCAGCTCCTGGACGCCATGCGCTGGCTGGGCTTCGACTGGGACGAGGGCCCCGAGGTCGGCGGCCCGCACGCGCCGTACCGCCAGTCGCAGCGGATGGACCTCTACAGGGACGTCGCCGCCAAGCTGCTGGACGCCGGCTACGCCTACCACTGCTACTGCTCCCAGGAGGAGCTGGACACCCGCCGCGAGGCCGCCCGCGCCGCCGGCAGGCCGTCCGGCTACGACGGGCACTGCCGCCGGCTCACCGACGCCCAGGTCGAGGAGTACAAGGCCCAGGGCCGCACGCCGATCGTCCGCTTCCGGATGCCCGACGAGCCGATCACCTTCACGGACCTGGTCCGCGGCGAGATCACCTACCTCCCGGAGAACGTCCCGGACTACGGCATCGTCCGTGCCAACGGCGCCCCGCTGTACACGCTGGTCAACCCGGTCGACGACGCCCTCATGGAGATCACCCACGTCCTGCGCGGCGAGGACCTGCTCTCCTCCACGCCCCGTCAGATCGCCCTCTACAAGGCGCTCACCGAACTGGGCATCGCCAAGCAGACCCCGGCCTTCGGGCACCTGCCGTACGTGATGGGCGAGGGCAACAAGAAGCTCTCCAAGCGCGACCCGCAGGCCTCGCTGAACCTCTACCGCGAGCGTGGCTTCCTGCCCGAGGGCCTGCTCAACTACCTCTCGCTGCTCGGCTGGTCACTCTCCGCCGACCAGGACATCTTCAGCATGGACGAGATGATCGCGGCCTTCGAGATCGAGGACGTCAACCCGAACCCGGCCCGCTTCGACCTGAAGAAGTGCGAGGCGATCAACGCCGACCACATCCGGCTGCTCGACGTGAAGGACTTCACCGAGCGCTGCCGCCCGTGGCTCCAGGCTCCCGTCGCCCCGTGGCCCCCGGAGGCGTTCGACGAGGCCAAGTGGCAGGCGATCGCCCCGTACGCGCAGACCCGCCTCAAGGTCCTGTCCGAGATCACCGACAACGTCGACTTCCTGTTCCTGCCGGAGCCGGTCTTCGACGAGGCGTCCTGGGCCAAGGCCATGAAGGAGGGCAGCGACGCCCTGCTGCGCACGGCCCGCGAGAAGCTGGACGCCGCCGACTGGTCCTCCGCCGAGTCGCTGAAGGAGGCCGTCCTGGCCGCCGGCGAGGCCCATGGCCTCAAGCTCGGCAAGGCCCAGGCCCCGGTCCGCGTCGCCGTCACCGGCCGCACCGTCGGCCTGCCGCTCTTCGAGTCCCTGGAGGTCCTGGGCAAGGAGAAGACGCTGGCCCGGATCGACGCGGCGCTGGCGAAGCTGTCCGCCGCCTGATCCACGCGCGCCCGTGAGGGGCGGCACCCGCGGTCCGCGGGTGCCGCCCCTTCGGCGTCGGGCGGCGATGTCAGTGGGCCCGGCTACGGTTCCACCCATCGAGTTCCTTGATCAGGAAGGCGCGCCGTCATGCCGATGTCTCCTCGCGACTACACCTGGCTGTTCACGCCGGGCAGCACGTTCAGCCACCCCTCCGGGACCACCGGCGTGATCCATGTGGCCGACGGCGGCGAGCTGGACCTGCCCACCGGACGGGTCGTCGCCTGCGACCCCTTCGTGTACCTCGGCACCGGGGACATAGAGCCCTTCACGGTCACCGTCGCCCCCGGCCGCTACCGCGTCGAGGCCGCCGTCGCCACCCTCACCTCCCCCGGCGAGGCCCCGTCCGACGACCCCCACCGCCGGGTGGCGGCGGCACGCCTGGTCATCCGCGACGAACCCACCGTGACGTGGGAGTTGGCCCTGCAGCCCGGCCAGGACCCGGCCGACCTCGGGGACGAGGAGTTCTACGGCTACGGCGTCGACGCCGGCACCGGCTGCTTCTACGACGCCTCGGCCGAGGAGGGCTTCCCGGAGGCGCAGGAGGACGAGGGGCCGCTGTGGGACGCCTTCGAGGGCAGCGACTGGTCCGGCGGGCCCCACCTGATCACGTCCCCCGGCACCGGGCACACCCTGGCCGCCTTCACCTCGGGCTGGGGCGACGGCGCCTACCCGACCTGGACGGGCCGCGGCGCCGACGGCGAGGTCACCTGCTTCGTCACCGACTTCTTCGTGGCCCCGGACGAGGCCGGCGCCCTGGTCTGACCGGCCCGCGCGCCGCGATCCCCGGACAGGCCGCGGTGGCGCGCGCTACCGTCGGATCATGAGCATTCGCGCCGTGGTCTGGGACGTGGACGACACGCTCTTCGACTACACCGCGGCCGACCGGGCCGGTATGCGCGCACACCTGGCGGCCGAGGGGCTGCTCGAGAGGTACGGGAGCGCCGAGCGGGCCCTGGCGCGCTGGCGCGAGGTCACCGACGCCCAGTGGGCGCGCTTCGCGGCCGGCCAGGTGACCTTCCAGGCGCAGCGCCGCGACCGGGTGCGGGTCTTCCTCGGCGAGGAGCTGGGCGACGCCGAGGCGGACGCCTGGTTCGACCGGTACGTCGGGCACTACGAGACGGCCTGGGCGCTGTTCCCGGACGTCCTGCCGGTCCTGGACGCCCTCGCGGCCAGCCACCGGCACGCGGTGCTGTCCAACTCCAGCCTGCACGTCCAGGACCGCAAGCTTCGGGTGCTGGGCGTCCACGACCGCTTCGAGGCCATCCTGTGCGCCGCCGAGCTGGGCGTGTCCAAGCCGGAGGCCGGCGCCTTCCACGCCGCCTGCGCGGCCCTGCGGCTCGCCCCGCACCAGGTGGCCTACGTCGGCGACCATCCGCTGATCGACGGGCGGGGCGCGGCGGACGCCGGGCTGCTGTCGGTCTGGATCGACCGTGACGGCGTGTACACCGCCGATGACATGGCCGTCGGCCCCCACCGGATCGCCTCGCTCGCCGAACTCCCCGCGCTGCTCGGCGCCGATACCCGTTTTGGAGCCCGGCCCTCGTTCAGGTAATGTTCTTCCTGCGCCGCCGAGGAGCGGGCCGAAAGGCCGGGACCCGGGGGAGCGAACTAGAACAAGAACCCCTTAGGGGCTTGCGTTCCAGTGGCCTATGGTGTAATTGGCAGCACGACTGATTCTGGTTCAGTTAGTCTTGGTTCGAGTCCAGGTAGGCCAGCTCGCAGAGCTCATCTGCGCCGCGGAGACCAGTCCGCAAAGCCCCCGTTGTGTAGCGGCCTAGCACGCTGCCCTCTCAAGGCAGTAGCGCCGGTTCGAATCCGGTCGGGGGTACAGATCCTTCCCGCGAGGACGGCTCGGGTAGCTCCCACCGACTTCGATGCAGGATCGCTAGGGCCCCCGTTGTGTAGCGGCCTAGCACGCCGCCCTCTCAAGGCGGTAGCGCCGGTTCGAATCCGGTCGGGGGTACAAACTGGTCTAAACCACATTGGTCTATGGTGTAATTGGCAGCACGACTGATTCTGGTTCAGTTAGTCTTGGTTCGAGTCCAGGTAGACCAGCTCGGATCCGCGGCGGTGCAGTTTTGAACGCTCGTAGGATCCTCGCCCCCGTTGTGTAGCGGCCTAGCACGCCGCCCTCTCAAGGCGGTAGCGCCGGTTCGAATCCGGTCGGGGGTACAGCGAGAAGGCCCTCCGCTTCGGCGGGGGGCCTTCGCCGTGTTCCCGCTCACTCGAAGCCGTAGCGTCGCGCGGACTCCTCCTCCTGGGCCAGCCGGTGCAGAGCCTGGAGCATCGGCTCCACCAGGACCGCGCCCAGGACCGCCGTCTCCACCTTCTCGGCCTCCGACGCGTGGGTCTCCACGAAGTCCAGGTCCAGGACGGCCGCGCCGTGCATCAACCGGGCGTAGGACAGCAGCAGTTGGGGGTCCCAGTCGTAGCCGAGGCGCCGCAGGGCCGCCACCGCGACGACCAGGGAGCGGTAGGCGGGGGAGATCGACACCAGCGCCTGGGCGTTGGACCAGCCCAGGTCCGCCAGGAGCCGGTCCGCGGTCTCGTGGGCGCCGCGCACGTGCTCGTCGTCCTCGTCCGGTTCCGGGATCTGCGGCAGGGCCCACAGGGCCGCGCCCATCCGGATCGTCCGGGGGAGGGTGTCGTCGTCGACGTGGCGGAGCACCTCCCGGGCGGTCGCCACCGGCAGTCGCCCCACCTGGATCAGCGCGCGCACCAGCCGCAGCCGGCGCAGGTGCTCCTCGTCGTACTCGGCGGTGCGGGCGTTGATCTGGCGGCCGGGGCTCAACAGGCCCTCGCGCAGGTAGTACTTGATCGTCGCGATGGGCACGCCGCTGCGCTCACTCAGCTCCGCCAGCCGCATGTCTTGCGCCTCTCCTTGGGAAGTGCCACTATCCAATCACCGAACCGAAGGATAGTGCCGCTGTCCAACGAGGGGTCAGGGGGCGACATGGTCGCGAAGCCGGTGCTGGGGCGTACGACCGCCGACACCGAGGGCGACGTGGTGGTGCTGCTCATCGGCATGCGGATCAACCACTTCTGGGCCGTGCACCAGTGGCTCCCGGTGATGCTGGCCATGTTCCGCATGCTCGCGGAGCTCGCGCGGGACAGCGACCGGGGGCTGCTGGGGCGGGTGCTCCTGACGGCCTCGCCGCGGACGTACTACGTCGTCCAGTACTGGGAGTCCAAGGACAAGCTGTACGCGTACGCGGCCGCGCCGGACATGTTCCACCACAAGGTGTGGGGGACCGTGAACCGCGAGGAGCGGGCCGGGAAGGTCCGCGGGAACGTGGGGATCTGGCACGAGGCGTACGTCGTGCCCGAGGGGTCGTACGAGTCCGTCTACGGGGACATGCCGGCGTTCGGCCTCGCGGCCGCGCACGGGCAGGTGCCGGTGGAGCGACGCGGCCGGTCCGCGAGGGACCGGTTCGCCCACCGTTCGGAAAGCCCGCCCGGGTAGCGCGGGGGTGATCCGTCGGCCCGGGATCCGCCGCGGCGTTGAGGCGGGTCCCGGACCGACGGCGTGGACCGTCGTGAGGGGGGGGGCGATCAGCCCGTGCGGCGCAGGGCCTCGGACAGACGGGAGGCGGCGTCGATGACCGCCTGGGCGTGCATCCGGCCGGGGTGGCGCGTGAGGCGCTCGATGGGGCCGGAGACCGACACGGCGGCCACCACGCGGTTCGACGGGCCGCGCACCGGCGCGGAGACGGACGCGACGCCCGGCTCGCGCTCGCCGATCGACTGGGCCCAGCCGCGGCGCCGTACGCCGGAGAGGGCGGTGGCCGTGAAGCGGGCGCCCTGCAGGCCGCGGTGCAGCCGCTCGGGCTCCTCCCAGGCCATCAGGATCTGCGCGGACGAACCCGCCTTCATCGTCAGCGTCGAGCCGACCGGGACCGTGTCCCGCAGGCCGGACAGCCGCTCCGCCGCGGCGACGCAGATGCGCATGTCGCCCTGGCGGCGGTAGAGCTGGGCGCTCTCGCCCGTCACGTCCCGCAGATGCGTGAGGACCGGGCCGGCCGTCGCGAGGAGCCGGTCCTCACCCGCCGCCGCGGCCAGTTCCGCGAGCCGGGGGCCGAGAATGAAACGGCCCTGCATGTCGCGCGCCACCAGCCGGTGGTGTTCCAATGCCACGGCCAGTCGATGTGCTGTGGGTCGTGCGAGTCCGGTGGCCGAGACGAGTCCCGCGAGGGTGGCCGGGCCGGACTCCAGGGCGCTCAGGACAAGGGCTGCCTTGTCCAGGACGCCGACGCCGCTACTGTTGTCCATGCAACGATACTCGCGTCTCACTCTGTGAAACGCAAGTTCAATTTCCCGTGGAACACGCCACTCTGGATGTCACGAAGGCACAGCGGCCCGTGGACCAGAACGGGCCTGGCGGCGGACGTCCGGAAGCAGGGGCGCGGACGGCGGTCGCCTTCTCAAGATCTCTAGTTGGGCCGGTGGACCGTAGACCGGCCGAAGGGAAAGCGATGGGTAGGACACTCGCGGAGAAGGTCTGGGACGACCACGTCGTCCGGCGCGCCGAGGGCGAGCCCGACCTCCTCTTCATCGATCTGCACCTGCTGCACGAGGTGACCAGCCCGCAGGCCTTCGACGGTCTGCGCAAGAGCGGTCGCCGGGTGCGCCGGCTCGACCTCACCATCGCGACCGAGGATCACAACACCCCGACCCTCGACATCGACAAGCCCATCGCGGACCCCGTCTCCCGCGTCCAGCTGGAGACCCTGCGCGAGAACGCCGCCGAGTTCGGCGTCCGGCTGCACCCGCTGGGCGACGTCGAGCAGGGCGTCGTCCACGTCGTCGGCCCGCAGCTCGGACTGACCCAGCCCGGCATGACGGTGGTCTGCGGCGACTCGCACACCTCCACGCACGGCGCGTTCGGCGGCCTGGCGTTCGGCATCGGCACCTCCCAGGTGGAGCATGTGCTGGCCACCCAGACGCTGCCCATGACCCGGCCGAAGACCATGGCCATCACGGTCGACGGCGAGCTGCCCGAGGGCGTCACCGCCAAGGACCTGATCCTGGCGATCATCGCCCGGATCGGTACCGGCGGCGGCCAGGGCTACGTCCTGGAGTACCGCGGCCCCGCCATCGAGAAGCTCTCGATGGAGGCCCGCATGACCATCTGCAACATGTCGATCGAGGCCGGCGCCCGCGCGGGCATGATCGCCCCCGACGAGACGACCTTCGCGTACCTCGAGGGCCGTCCGCACGCGCCGAAGGGCGAGGACTGGGACGCGGCCGTCGCGTACTGGAAGACGCTGCGGACGGACGACGACGCCGTGTTCGACGCCGAGGTGGTCATCGACGCCTCCGAGCTGTCGCCGTTCGTCACCTGGGGCACCAACCCGGGGCAGGGCGCGCCGCTTTCGGCGTCCGTCCCCGACCCGGCTTCGTACGAAGACGCTTCGGAGCGTCTGGCCGCCGAAAAGGCCCTGGAGTACATGGGGTTGGAGGCCGGCCAGCCGCTGAGCTCCATCAAGGTGGACACCGTCTTCGTAGGCTCCTGCACCAACGGCCGCATCGAGGACCTGCGCGCCGCCGCCGAGCTCGTCAAGGGCCGCAAAGTCGCCGACGGCGTACGGATGCTGGTCGTCCCCGGCTCCGCGCGGGTCGGTCTGCAGGCCGTCTCCGAGGGCCTGGACGTCGTCTTCAAGGAGGCCGGCGCCGAGTGGCGCCACGCGGGCTGCTCGATGTGCCTGGGCATGAACCCCGACCAGCTGGCCCCCGGCGAGCGCTCGGCGTCCACGTCCAACCGCAACTTCGAGGGCCGGCAGGGCAAGGGCGGTCGTACCCACCTGGTGTCGCCGCAGGTCGCGGCGGCCACCGCGGTCCTGGGCCACCTGGCCTCCCCGGCCGACCTGTCCGACGCCGAGACCCGTACGCCCGCTGGAGTCTGATCAGTCATGGAAGCATTCACCACGCACACCGGCCGGGCCGTCCCGCTGCGCCGCTCCAACGTCGACACCGACCAGATCATCCCTGCTCACTGGCTCAAGAAGGTGACCAGGGACGGCTTCGAGGACGGGCTGTTCGAGGCCTGGCGCAAGGACCCGGAGTTCGTGCTCAACCGTCCCGAGCGCGAAGGCGCCACGGTGCTGGTCGCCGGCCCCGACTTCGGCACCGGCTCCTCCCGTGAGCACGCCGTGTGGGCGCTGCAGAACTACGGCTTCAAGGCCGTCATCTCGTCCCGCTTCGCCGACATCTTCCGCGGCAACTCGCTGAAGAACGGCCTGCTCACGGTCGTGCTGGAGCAGAAGATCGTGGACACGCTGTGGGAGCTCACCGAGAACGACCCCACAACTGAGGTCACTGTGGACCTTGAGGCGCGTGAGGTGCGCGCCGAGGGCCTCACCGCCCCCTTCGAGCTGGACGAGAACTCCCGCTGGCGGCTGCTGAACGGCCTCGACGACATCTCGATCACCCTGCGGAACGAGGACGACATCGCCGCCTACGAGGCGAAGCGGCCGTCGTTCAAGCCGCGCACCCTCCAGGGCTGATCCGGACCCCGCGCAAGGCGACTTCCGGCCACCCCAACACACCCGCAGTACCCCCGATCGGCCCGATCGGGGGTACTGCCATGTCTGCACCCGAACGGCCCTGCGTGATCCCCGCACCGCTCACAACACCCCGCGTTACGGCGGGTGTTGCCGGGGTACGTGAGTGGTGCCACCGCGGCTTCCGCAAGTGCCCGGAAAGCCAACTGAGGCCGGAGTTGCACCCCTGGCAGGCGACAACTCGCCCCAGATGGCACAATCTGTGCATGGAACACGACGGCCAACTCGAGCCCTATGCGGCGGTCGCGGACCAACTCAAGGAAGCGCACGCGAGCGTGCGCGCACTGCAAGTCCCGGAGGGCGTACGGATGGCGCTGACCCGGAAGCTGCTGGTCATTACGGCCGCGGCCAAGCACGACGTCGCCGAAGCGGCAAGGCGTCTGGAGCGGTTCGTCGCGGACCTCGACGCGGGGCGATTCCCCGAAGAGGAACGCTGAGAACACCTTCGAGACAGTCGAGTCTGTTGCGGCACAAGGGTGATTAGCCCGTTTCGTGTTTGATTTGCGGTATATATCTGCCTAACGTGCGAAAAAGCTTGAACACTTTCGTTCTGGCGATGTCTCCGAAGGGGAAGACGTGAACAAGGCGCAGCTCGTAGAAGCGATTGCCGACAAGATGGGTGGCCGCCAGCAGGCCGCCGATGCTGTCGACCACGTACTGGACGCCATCGTCCGCGCCGTCGTGGGGGGCGAGCGGGTCTCGGTCACCGGCTTCGGTTCGTTCGAGAAGGTCGACCGCCCGGCCCGGTACGCCCGCAACCCTCAGACGGGCGAGCGGGTTCGGGTCAAGAAGACCTCGGTTCCCCGCTTCCGCGCCGGTCAGGGCTTCAAGGACCTGGTGAGCGGTTCGAAGAAGCTGCCGCGCGGCGGAGAGGTCTCCGTGAAGAAGGCGCCCAAGGGCAGCCTGTCCGGCGGCGCCTCGGCCACGGTCAAGAAGGCCGCCGCGAAGAAGACCACCAAGGCCGCCGCGAAGAAGACGACGACGGCCGCCGCCAAGAAGACGACGGCGAAGAAGACCACGGCGACGGCGAAGAAGGCGGCCGCGAAGAAGGCGCCGGCGAAGACGACGACGGCCGCCGCCAAGAAGACGACGGCGAAGAAGACCACGGCGACCGCGCAGAAGACGGCGGCCAAGAAGGCCCCGGCGAAGAAGGCCACCGCCAAGAAGGCGCCCGCCAAGAAGTCGACGGCTCGCAAGACCACCGCCAAGGCGACCGCCCGCAAGAGGTAGAACCGCAAGGGCACTCACGCGCCGGGCCGGACTCCGCACGGAGTCCGGCCCGCGGCGTGTCCGGGCCCGCGCGGGCTCAGAAGGTCTGCAGCGTCACCAGCGTCACGCGCAGCGAACCGCCGTCGCCCTCCGTCTCGATGCGGACCCGCTGTCCGGGCCGCAGCAGCCGCAGGCCGCCCGCGTCGAAGGCCGGGGCGTCGAAGGGGACGGGCGTCCCGTCGTCCAGCAGCACGCTGCCGGAGCGGGTCTCGGCGTCGTAGGTGTATGCGGTGGCCTGCATGTTCGCAGCCTATGCGCTCTGCCGGGGGGCCGCGAGGGGGTGTTCGCCGGGCGTGGTGTCGCCGCCCCTACGCGCCCTCGGTGAGCAGCCGGGCCGCCACCTGGGCCGTGCGCGGACCGACGCCCAGCGCCAGGGCGGCGCGCAGGTCCGCGCCGGTGTCCACGTCCTGGCGTACGGAGTCCACGTCGTGGAGGCGCAGTTCCCGTGCGCCGGAGGCGCGGTGCCGGGCGCGCGAGTTCTCCCCGAACTCCGGCCGCAGCGCGTTTCCGGGCGCCGCCGCCAGCAGGGTCGTGCCGGTCCCCGCCGCGTCCGCGAGAAAGGCCCGCGGGGATTCCGCCGCCGCGTCCAGGACCCGGGTCAGTTCGAGTGGGCGCAGGGCGGGGAGATCGGCGTTCAGCGCGGCCACCGCTGCCTCGGGGCGGGTGGAGCGCACGGCGGCGACCGCGTACGCCAGCGCCGCGTTGAGACCGCCGCGCGGTTCGTCGGGGACGATGTGGGCGCCGAGCAGCGCCAGCTCGCGGCCCGCCCGCACGTCGTCCGTGACGACGGCCACATCCTTCACCGCCGAGCAGGCCAGCGCCGCCGCGACGGTGTCCTGGGCGAACGCGAGGGCCAGCTCCGGGCGCAGTGCGTCGGCCGCGGTGTCCGACAGCCTGCTCTTCGCCCGTGCCAAGGGCTTCAGGGGTACGACCAAGGTCCACTGCACCGGCGTTCCGTCCCTCTCTCGTCGCGGTCATTGTCACCCAGCCGTCACCGGGGGCGTCCGGCGGCCGCGGGCACGGGGCCGGACGGAGCGCCTTGGAGGGGTAGGGGCGCGCAACAGGCGGGCGTAGTGTTCTCGACAGACCGGCGGCCTGGGGCGACACTTGTGCGGCCCCCCGGCCCGATGTCGTTGATTCCTAGAGGAAGGTGTCCGCGTGCCCCGCCGCAGAATCGGCTTCTGGTACCGCTTCGCCGCAGTGATCTGCAAACCGCCGCTGGTGGTTCTGATCAAGCGGGACTGGCGTGGAATGGAGCACATTCCGGCCGAGGGCGGATTTATCACCGCGGTGAATCACAATTCGCACATCGATCCCTTCGCGTATGCGCACTTTCAGTACAACACCGGCAGGGTTCCGCGATTCCTGGCGAAGAGCGGCCTTTTCAAGAAGGGATTCGTCGGCGCCGCGATGCGCGGCACCGGGCAGATCCCCGTCTACCGGGAAACCACGGACGCGCTGAGCGCCTTCCGGGCCGCGATCGACGCCGTCGAGCGCGGCGAGTGCGTGGCCTTCTACCCGGAGGGCACCCTCACCCGCGACCCGGCCCTGTGGCCCATGACCGGCAAGACCGGCGCCGCGCGGGTCGCGCTGCAGACCAGGTGCCCGGTGATCCCGGTCGCGCAGTGGGGCGCCAACGAACTGCTGCCGCCCTACGCCAAGAAGCCGTACCTGTTCCCGCGCAAGACGCACCGGGTGCTGGCGGGACCCCCGGTGGACCTCTCGGCGTTCTACGGCCAGGAGATGACCCCGGAGCTGCTGAAGGAGGCGACCGAGGTCATCATGGCCGCGATCACCCGCCAGCTCGAGGAGATCCGCGGGGAGAAGGCGCCCGACGTGCCCTACGACCCGCGCCGTGAGCGCATCGAGCAGCGCCGCAGGACCACCGCGCAGAGCCGGCGGGTGCTGGAGGAGCAGGTCGAGCAGGAGGAGGGGCAGGGCACGTGAGCAAGCCCGTCAAGGCGGCCGTCATGGGCACGGGATCGTGGGGCACCGCCTTCGGCATGGTCCTCGCCGACGCCGGCTGCGAGGTGACCCTGTGGGCCCGGCGCGCCGGCCTGGCCGACGCGGTCAACTCCACCCGGACCAACCCGGACTACCTCCCGGGCGTCGAGCTGCCCCGCAACCTGCGGGCCACCACGGACGCCGCCGAGGCCACCGGCGACGCCGACTTCACCGTCCTCGCCGTCCCCTCGCAGACCCTGCGCGCCAACCTCGCCGACTGGACCCCGCTGCTCGCCCCGGGCACCGTCCTCGTCTCCCTGATGAAGGGTGTCGAACTCGGCTCCACGATGCGGATGAGCGAGGTCATCGAGGACGTCGCCAAGGTCGGCCCGGACCGCATCGCCGTGGTCACCGGACCCAACCTGGCGCGGGAGATCGCCGCGCGGATGCCGGCCGCCGCGGTCGTCGCCTGCACCGACGAGGCGGTCGCCCAGCGGCTCCAGACCGCCTCCCACACGCCGTACTTCCGGCCGTACACCAACACCGACGTGGTGGGGTGCGAGCTGGGCGGTGCCGTGAAGAACGTCATCGGTCTCGCCGTCGGCATCGCGGACGGCATGGGCCTCGGCGACAACGCCAAGGGCTCCCTCATCACCCGCGGCCTCGCCGAGACGACCCGGCTCGGGATGGCGCTGGGCGCCGACCCGCTGACCTTCTCCGGGCTCGCCGGCCTCGGCGACCTGGTGGCCACCTGCTCCTCGCCGCTGTCGCGCAACCACACCTTCGGCACCAACCTCGGCAAGGGCATGACCCTGCAGGAGACCATCGCGGTCACCAAGCAGACCGCGGAGGGCGTCAAGTCCTGCGAGTCCGTGCTGGATCTGGCCCGCAGGCACGGGGTGGACATGCCCATCACGGAGACGGTCGTCGGCATCGTGCACGAGGGCAAGCCGCCGGTCGTCGCGCTGAAGGAGCTGATGTCGCGCAGCGCGAAGCCGGAGAGGCGCTGAGCGACCGGGGCCGGGAGCACGGCGCCGCCGCCCACCCTTTCGGGGCATCTCTCGAACCGCCACCCGTCAACGGACGCTGACTCGGCGCCCTGCCACCGGGTACTCTCATCGCGATATGAGCACCGAGAACCTCCCCCAGAGCCCCGACCGGCCGGCGCGCAAGCCGCGGGTGGCCGTCGTCTTCGGCGGACGCAGCTCCGAGCACGGGATCTCCGCGGTCACCGCGGGGGCCGTGCTGCGCGCGATCGACCGGACCACGTACGACGTCCTGCCGATCGGCATCACGCAGAGCGGCCGCTGGGTGCTCACCGCCGACGACCCGGACCGCATGGCGATCACCGAGCGCCGTACGCCCAGCGTCGACCAGCTCGCCGAGTCCCACGACGGCGGTGTGGTGCTGCCCGTCGACCCGGCGAACCGCGAAGTCGTCTACAGCGAGCCCGGTTCGGTACCCAAGGCGCTGGGCGAGATCGACGTCGTCTTCCCGGTGCTGCACGGCCCCTACGGCGAGGACGGCACCCTGCAGGGGCTGCTGGAGCTCTCCGGCGTCCCGTACGTGGGTTCGGGTGTGCTCGCCTCGGCCGTCGGCCAGGACAAGGACTACATGAAGCGGGTGTTCACGTCGTTCGGGCTCAAGGTGGGCCCGTACGTGGTGATCCGGCCGCGGGAGTGGGAGCAGGACGAGTCCGCCGCCCGCAAGAAGATCGTCGACCTCGCGGGCGACCACGGCTGGCCGCTGTTCGTGAAGCCCGCGCGCGCGGGCTCCTCCATCGGCATCACCAAGGTCGACGACCTGTCCGGGCTGGACGAGGCGATCGCCGAGGCGCGGCGGCACGACCCGAAGATCCTCGTGGAGGCGGCCCTGCGCGGCCGCGAGATCGAGTGCGGGGTGCTGGAGTTCGAGGACGGCCCGCGGGCGTCCGTCCCCGCCGAGATCCCGCCGCCGGACGCCCACGCCTACTACGACTTCGAGGCCAAGTACATCGACTCGACGCCCGGCATCGTCCCGGCGCCGCTGACGGCCGAGGAGACGGCCGAGGTCCAGCGCCTGGCGGTGGACGCCTTCGAGGCGGCCTCGTGCGAGGGCCTGGTGCGGGCGGACTTCTTCCTCACCGAGGACGGGGAGTTCGTGATCAACGAGATCAACACGATGCCCGGCTTCACACCGATCTCGATGTACCCGCAGATGTGGCAGGCCAGCGGGATCGCGTATCCGGAGCTGATCGACCGGCTCATCAAGGCGGCCCTGCGGCGCTCCACCGGACTGCGCTAGACGCCCGTCCGGAACCTCAGTCGGCGATCCCCTCGGGGATCGCCTTCTTGATGGCCGGGGCCAGGTCGATCAGCACGCCCGAACCGTCCCGGCCCTCGGGCACGTCCACCTCGACGTACGCCCTGCGCAGGGCCGAGGTGAACCGGTACCCCCCGCCGTCGCGCTTCTCCATCAACCAGCGCACGCCTTCCACGCCACCGGGCACCGCGTCGGGGTCCCTGCCCTCGGCCACCTTCGGGTCCAGCATCTTGGGCGGCCGTTCCACACCGCACCGCAGTATGATCGCCGGGTCTCCCCAGCCCGCGGTCAACGCGGACGCGGGCGAGGGATCCGCACGGTCCGCCCCGTCCACCTCGGCCGGCAGCACCTTGTCGAGGTTCCGGCACAGCTCCGTGGCTTTCGCCCCGGGACTGGGAACCGCCGCCGACGCACCGCCGTCTGCTGAGGAGCAGCCCACGGCGGTGACGAGCACGGCGAGTGCGGGCAGCCCGAGGACGACAGCGCGCCAGTGACGGAAAGAGTTCACCGGCCAAGGGTAGACGGGGGCTACAGATGGACGACGGGGCAGGTCAGGGTGCGGGTGATGCCGTCCACTTGCTGGACCTTGGCGACCACCATGCGGCCCAGGTCGTCGACGGTGTCGGCCTGGGCGCGCACGATGACGTCGTACGGTCCCGTCACGTCCTCGGCCTGGATGACTCCGGCGAGCTTGCCGATCGTCTCGGCGACGGTCGACGCCTTGCCGACCTCGGTCTGGATCAGGATGTACGCCTGTACCACGGAACCTCCAGGGCGGCCACGAGGATCATGTGGGGAAAAGGAACGCAACGGTATCGCGTCGCCGCTCGCCGCGGGGAGACCCGCGAGGGCCGGGGCTTGCGCGCCGGGGTGCCCGCACGGCAGAAGTCGTCGTGCATCTCGACCGTAGCGAGGACAGCAGAGACGCGCGACCGGGTGCGAACAGGGACAGAAGGGGCGTAAGGGAAATGAAGGGCACTGTTGGTGAGCTAGGGGAGTTCGGGCTCATCAGGGAGCTCACCTCCCGTCTCACCACCACCCCGGCGGTCCGGGTCGGCCCCGGCGACGACGCAGCGGTGGTGGCCGCCCCCGACCGCAGGGTGGTCGCCAGCACCGACATCCTGGTCGAGGGGCGGCACTTCCGCCGCGACTGGTCCACCGCCTACGACGTCGGCCGCAAGGCGGCCGCCCAGAACCTCGCGGACATCGCCGCCATGGGCGCGGTGCCCACCGCGCTGCTGCTCGGCCTGGTCGTGCCGGCCGAACTCCCGGTGACCTGGGCGAGCGAGCTGATGGACGGACTGCGCGACGAGTGCCAGGTCGCGGGCGCCTCGGTGGTCGGCGGCGACGTCGTGCGCGGCGACTCGATCACGGTGGCCATCACCGCGCTCGGCGACCTGCGCAACCAGGAGCCCGTCACCCGCGGCGGCGCCCAGCCCGGCGACCTCGTCGCCGTGACCGGCTGGCTGGGCTGGTCCGCCGCCGGATACGCCGTGCTCGCCCGGGGCTTCCGCTCGCCCCGCGCCTTCGTGGAGGCCCACCGGCGCCCCGAGCCGCCGTACCACGCGGGTCCGGCCGCGGCCGGGCTGGGCGCGACCGCCATGTGCGACGTCAGTGACGGGCTGATCGCCGACCTCGGGCACATCGCCGAGGCCAGCAAGGTGCGCATCGACATCCGCTCGGGCGCCATCGACATCCCCACCCAGATGAACGACATCGGGCAGGCCGTCGGCGTCGACCCCATGCAGTGGGTGCTGACCGGGGGAGAGGACCACGCGATCGTGGCGACCTTCCCGCCCGACGTGAAGCTCCCGGCCCGCTGGAAGGTCATCGGGGAGGTCCTCAACCCGTCGGCGCTCCCGCAGGTCACGGTCGACGGCGCGCCCTGGACCCGCAAGGGCGGCTGGGACCACTTCGGGGACATCGAGTCGTGATACCGGGCGTTCTCACGGTGGCCGGGTCCGACTCCGGCGGCGGGGCCGGCGTCCAGGCCGACCTGAAGACGATGCTGGCGCTCGGCGTGCACGGCATGAGCGTGATCACCGCGGTCACCGCGCAGAACTCGCTCGGCGTCCAGGGGGCCTGGGAGCTGCCGGCCGAGGCGGTCCGCGCCCAGTACCGCAGCGTCGTCGACGACATCGGCGTACGGGCCGTCAAGACGGGGATGCTGTCCTCGGCCGAACTCGTCCACACGGTCGCCGAGTTGATCGCCGGGACGGACGCGCCGGCCGTGGTCGACCCGGTCGGGGTGTCCAAGCACGGGGACCCGCTGCTCGCCCCGTCCGCGCTCGACTCCGTCCGCACCGCGCTGCTGCCGCTCGCGACCGTGGCCACACCGAACCTCGACGAGGTCGCGCAGCTCACCGGTGTGCGCGTCGAGTCGGAGGGCGACCTCAGACGGGCGGCGGAGGCCGTACTGACGTACGGGCCGCGCTGGGTCGTGGTGAAGGGCGGCCATCTCGCCGGGGACGCCGTGGACCTGCTCACGGACGGCTCGGAGGAGCACTGGCTGCGCGCCCCCCGCCACGACAACCGGCACACCCACGGCACCGGCTGCACCCTCGCCTCCGCGATCGCCTCCCAGCTCGCCAAGGGGCAGAGCGTGCCCGAGGCCGTCACGGCCGCCAAGGAGTACGTCACCGGGGCGATCGCCGCCGGGTTCGCCCTCGGCGCCGGGATCGGGCCCGTGCACCACGGCTGGGCCCTCGGCTAGCCCGCGGCCCGTCCGTCAGGCACAGCGAAAAGCCGGCCCACCCGAGGGTGGACCGGCTTTTCGCAGCGAACCAGCAGTGGCCGCGCGCTCAGCTGTGGGCGTCAGCGCGAGACCTTGCCGGCCTTGATGCACGAGGTGCAGGCGTTCACGCGCTTCGGCGTCCCACCGACCACGGTACGCACGCGCTGGATGTTCGGGTTCCAGCGACGGGGCGTACGGCGGTGCGAGTGCGAGATGTTGTTGCCGAAGCCCGGCCCCTTGCCGCAGACGTCGCAGTTGGCAGCCACCGGTCACTCCAAAGACTTCAGATGCACTTACGGTTGATCCCGGCAGGCCGGGATCGAGATCGTAGGATCAGAGATCTGAGTGGCGTTGCCAGGGGGAATGGCCCGATTGGATCGGGCAACCGGAGCAGCATACAACGGCTGCGCCAGTACAACGAAACTACCATGGCTGCCCGGGGGGCGGTCCCGGCCCACCTCCGGCGGGCCCCGGACCTGGGTCTACGCTGCGTCCCACGTCCAGCAGTCCGAGGAGGCGCAGGTGGCGCAGGTGCCGCAGACATTCTTCGATGCTCTCGCGGTGCGTACCTGGTGCGGCCTCGCGCTGGAGTCGCTGGGCCGGGCGCGCGAGGAGATCGACGCGATCAACGTCTACCCCGTGGCCGACGGCGACACCGGGACGAACCTGTACCTGACCGTGGAGTCCGCGGCCGCGGCCGTGGAGGCCGTCTTCACCGCCTACGACGTGGGCAAGCCCACACTCGCCGACGCCGTCCGCGCCATGGCGCACGGCGCCCTGATCGGGGCGCGCGGCAACTCCGGGACGATCCTCGCGCAGCTGCTGCGGGGCATGGCACAGGTGCTCGCCGCCGAGCGGGAGACGGCTCACACCGACGGAACGGGGCTGCGGCAGGCGCTGCGGACCGCGGCGGACTCCGCCCGCCAGGCCGTGGCCCACCCCGTGGAGGGCACGGTCCTCACGGTGGCCTCGGCCGCCGCCGACGCGGCCGGCGCGGCCACCGGCGACGACTGCGGGGCGATCGCCCGGGCCGCCTTCGACGGGGCACTCACGGCGCTGGCCGCCACCCCCGGACAGCTGGCCGCGCTGGAGCGTGCCGGGGTGGTCGACGCCGGAGGGCGCGGCCTGGTCGCGGTCCTGGGCGCGCTGGTCGAGACGTTCACCGGGGAGGCGGCCCCCGTGGTCGCCGGGGCGTTCACGCGCGCGTGTACCGGTACGGGGGACGGCCCGGCCGGGGCGGAGGACTGCGCCGACGGTTCCGGCGAGGGCGGCCCCGCCTTCGAGGTCGTCTACCTGCTGGAGGCCGAGGACGCGGCCGTGGCCCGGCTGCGGGACCGTCTCGACGGGCTCGGCGACTCCCTCGTGGTCGTCGGCGGGGACGGCCTGTGGAACGTCCACGTCCATGTCGACGACGCGGGCGCGGCCGTGGAGGCCGGCGTGGAGGCGGGACGGCCGTACCGGATCCGGATCACCCACTTCGGGGCCGGGGACGCGCACAGCACCGGCGAGCGCACCCCCCGCGAACGGGTCCAGCGGGCCGTCGTCGCCGTCGTGCCCGGCGAGGGACTGGCCGGGCTGTACGGCGAGGCCGGAGCGACCACGGTGCTCGCCCGCCCCGGGGAGCCCCCGGCCAGCGGGGAGCTCGTGGAGGCCGTACGGCGGGCCCACGCGCGCGAGGTCGTGCTGCTCCCCAACAATGCCGAGCTGCGGCACACCGCCGCCGCGGCCGCCGAGCAGGCCCGCGCCGAGGGCATCCGGGTGGCCCTCATCCCCACCCGCTCCGCGGTCCAGGGCATCGCGGCGCTCGCCGTGCACGAGCCCGAGCGCCGCTTCGACGAGGACGTCGTCTCGATGACCTCCGCGGCCGGCGCCACCCGGCACGCCGAGGTCGCCGTCGCCGAGCACCGGTCCTGGACCTCGGCCGGCATCTGCCAGGCCGGGGACGTCCTCGGCCTCATCGACGGCGACGTGGCCGTGATCGGCGCCGACGTCACCGCCGTCGCGGAGACCGTCCTCGACCGCATGCTCGCCGCCGGCGGCGAACTCGTCACCCTCGTCCTCGGCGACGAGGCCCCCGAGACGATCGCCGAGCACCTCGAGACCCGCGTACGGGAGACGTACCTCGCCGTCGACACGGTCGTGTACCGGGGCGGCCGCCAGGGGGCGCTCCTGCTCATCGGCGTGGAGTGACCCACCGGGCCACGGCCCGCGTCACGCCCCGTCCTGCTCCTCCACGACCTGGAGCATCTGCTCCGCCTCGGCCCGGCGCCGGCGCACCGTCTCGTCCCGCCCGTCGTCGCCCTCGTAGGCGGCGAGCACCGCACGCGCGTGTGCCGCCGCCTCGGCGGGGCGGCTGAGGTCGGCCTGGAGCCAGCCGGCGGCGAGCTCGGCGCCGGTGCGGCCGTGCAGGGCGTCGTCGCCGAGGGAGGCGAACACCGCGACGGCCCGGGTCATCTGCGCCAGGGCCTCCTCCAGCGCCGTCCGGATCGAGTCGTCCTCCGCGTCCTCGGCCGCCGAGCGCGCCAGGAGGTCCCCGAACTGGCGGTGCGTCTGGCCGAGTTCGGCGACCAGCCGCTGCCGTGCCTCCTCGTCGCCGGCCTCGTCCAGCGCCGCCGTGCACTCCTCGACCGCGCCCGCCATCAGCTCGGCCGCACGCGCGCTGTCGCCGTCCTCCACCCGCAGCGCCAGCCACGCGCGGGCGCGCAGCGAGCGGACCAGACCGTGGACGTTGCCCAGCGAGCGCCACAGGTCGCCCGCGCGCGTGTAGGCGCGGTCGGCCTCGGTGTGCAGCCCCGCGTGGCCCAGCGACTCGGCGGCCAGGTGCGCCAGCGTCGCGTGGTCGTGCTGCTCGGGCCACTCCCGGGCGATCGATGCCGCCTGCAGCCGCCGTTCCGCCGCGTCCCGGTGGTCGCCGAGCTCGCCCAGGCAGTCACCGAGCCACCACAGCGTCTGGACGACCGCGCCGTCGCCGTGCGTCTCGGCGGACAGGTCGGGCAGCGCCGACTCCAGCACCTCCGCCGCCTCAGCGAAACGTTGCTGCCGCACCAGGAACCCACCGAGCTGGTGCCGCGCCCAGGCGCCCAGCGTGCGGCTCTCACCCGCCTCGTCGGCCCAGTGCGCCGCCTCCAGGGCGTGCTCCGCGGCCTCCTCGGACACCCCGGTGCCGCCGAGCACCTCGGCGAGCTGCAGATGCAGCTGGGCCCGCCCGGTCGCCTCCAGGTACGGTCCGCCGTGCTCCAGGGCGGCCCGCAGCGCCCGCTCGGCCCGGGCCGTGTCGCCGAGATGGTGGGCGAGACCGGCCAGCCGGGCCTCGTACTCCACCGCGAACCACGGCAGCCCCGCCCCGACGAACTCGCCCGAGGCCCGCGCGAACAGCTCCGCGGCCCCCTCCACGTCACCGGTCAGCGCCGCCAGCTCGGCCAGCATCGCCCGGGCCTCCGCGACCCGCGCGAGCAGCCGTACGTCGTCCCCGGTGCGCCCGGAGACGAACGCCAGCACCTCCCGGACGGCCGACTCCGCGGCGGACAGGGCGGCGCCCTCGGCGCCCTCCTCCGCCTCGTGCACCCGGCGCATCAGGATCCGCGCCCGGCTCATCAGGACGGCCGCCGTCTGCCGCACGCCCGTGCCGTCCTCGGCGTACAGCGCGAGGACCTGGTCGTACAGGGCGCCGATCGCGTCGAGCGCCGCGGACACCTCGCCGGTGAGCGCCCGGACGTACGCGCCACGCGCGCGTGCCGCCAGAGCCTCGCCCGGATCGCCCGCCTGCGCGTACAGCGCGGCGGCCTCCTCGAACAGGGGGACGCCCTCGGGGCCGAGGTCCATCGCCCGGTGGTCGGCGATCTCCGCCCGGTCACGCGCGTCCAGCTCGACGCCCCCGGCGGCCCGGGACACCGCCGCCCACGCCTCGATGGCACTGGGCCGCAGATTGTCCGACAGCCGCCGCGCCTCGGCGAGCAGCTCCGTCAGGCCGGGCCGCTCGTCCGCGGCGGCCGGGGCGGGCGCCACGGGAGCCGCCGGGGGCGCCGACGCCGGGCGGTTCGCCGTCCGCACGCCCAGCGGCAGCCGCTCCACCAGCGGGTCCTGTGCCATGCGCAGACGGGCCCGCTCGCTCGTGTACGACGTGCCGTTGCGCTCGTCGAACCGCGCGGCCAGCGCCAGCGCCTCCTCGCGCGCGTGGGCGGCCAGTTCGCGCGCGGTCCACGTCCGGTCCGCCGGGCCGGGCACCTGCTGCCCGCCCAGCCCCAGCGCGGTCAGCCGGTCCATGAGCAGGGTCACCGCCGCCATGAAGTCCAGCCTGCTGCGCGGCTGCCCGTCGTCCGTGAAGTACGCCGGACGCTCCGCCAGCAGCTCCAGACCGCGCGCCTCGTTGCCCGTCAGCGCGCAGAACTCCACGTGGTCCGCGTACGCGCCGCGCATGCTCTCCATCGGCCGCACCAGCCGGAAGCCCCGCAGATGGTTGGCGCGGGCCTCGTCCACCCGGCCCAGGCGCAGCAGCGGGGCCAGGGAGGACGCGAGCACGGTGTGCGGTTCGTGGGCGCAGGAGTACTCGCCGTCCAGGACCGGCCGCCACAGCCGGACCGCCTCCGCGTCCCGGCCCCGCACCGCCTGCCACCAGCCCTGCCCGTGCAGCTCGCACGCGTGGCAGTCGGCCATGGAGTCCCGGTCGGCCGCCAGCCACGCCGCGTACGCCCGCTCCGCCCGCTCCAGGTCGCCGACGTGCGCGGCCACGCTGAACTCGGCGCTGCGCACCGCCCGCTCGGAGTGGCCGGCGAGCCGGTAGCGGTGCTCCATCTCGCCGAGCCACTTCTCGATCGAGGCGAGCGGGATGTGCGGCTGGTCGAGCATCCCGGCCGACATCCACTTGAAGACCCAGTGCAGGCTGTGCGTCTCGTACTCGTCGAAGTCCTCGGGCCGCTCGTCCCACATGCGCAGCAGCCGCGCGAACGGGACGAACATCTTCGCCTTCTCGGAGCTGTAGTTGTAGACCTTCAGCTGGTGCCCGAGCGCCTCGATCACGGCGAGCGGCTCGCCCAGCCGCTCCGCCTCGGCGAGGAGCTGCTCCGCGCGCGCGTTGCGGGCCGGGCCCTCCGGCTGCTCGCCGTTCTCCGCCATCGCCCGGCGCAGCGCGTCGAGGTCGGTGATCTCGGTCATCAGCGGTCGCCCTCCCCGTTCGTGGCCCACTCCAGCAGGCCGATGAAGGCCCGGTTCAGCAGCGCCGAGTCCGCGGGCCTGAGCGGGCGCTGCGCCATCAGCAGCGCCTGCCCGTACAGGGACTCCACGGCGGTGCCGATCAGTTCCGGCTCGCCCAGCGAGCCGATCCGCCGGATCAGCGGGCTGAGGTGGTTGAGCACCAGACGCGCGCGGGGCGCCTCGCCCCGCAGCGAGCCGAGGATGCCCGCCCACAGGTCGTCGGCCTGCTCCTCGGCCTGCGCGCGGGCCTGCTCGTGCCGGGCGGCCCGGTCGTCCAGGTGCAGCGCGGGCACCGACAGCGGATGGAAGGCGCGCAGGACGACGTCGCAGCCCAGCGGGTCGAGCGTGGCCCGCGCGGTCGCCAGGAAGCCCGACAGCGCCAGCTCCACCGCCGGGTCGACGGCGTCCAGATGGGCGGTCACGGTGTCCGCGTCCAGCTCGGCCACGACCGTGCCGGGCCGCACCGACGGCAGCGCCTCGACGAGCTCGCTGTCGTACGTGTAGCCGCAGTTGATCACGCCGACGCCCTGCGCGGACGCGATCGGCGCGACCTGGCGGTACTCCTCGACGGTCCGCGTGAAGTGCACCACCCGGTGCCGCCGCGCGAACTCCTCCAGGGACAGCCGGCCGTCGGTCGTCTCGAACGGCAGCCAGGGCAGCATGACGCGCAGCATCTCCCGGTCGTGCCGCGCCAGGGACTTCACGCCCAGGTGGTGCACCGCGAGGAACGCGGCCAGCCGCTCCGGATCACCGGCCGCCAGATCCGTCAGCCAGGCCCGGATCCGTTCCCCCAGCGCCTCCCGCACCGCCGCCAGCGTCTCGTCCTCGTACAGCGACTCGCGCGACGCCGTCGGCCGCAGGCTGTCGGTGTCCAGCACGCACCGCACGAAGAACGCCCAGTCCGGCAGCAGCTGTTCGGCGCGCTCGGTCAGCAGCATGCCCTTGAGGTGGACGCGATGGCCCGCCCGCTGGGCCGGACTGACCGCCGACGGCAGGACGTACGCCACCCCCCGGATCCCCGCGAGCGGCACGTCCAGCTCGATCGCGTCCAGCGGCCTGAAGCCGAACAGGTCGTGGCAGTGCCGCCCGAGGGCCACCCGCCGGGCGGCGGGGGAGGGGTACGGCCGGTCCCAGGGCGCCGGCAGATCGGTGACCGCCTCCTCGCCGACCCGCACGTCGTACGGCAGCAGCGAGCCGAAGTCCCGCGCCAGCGCCAGCACCCGGTCCTCGGCCAGCCACTCGGCGGCGCCGGCCCGGGCCACCAGGTGCACGGTGGTGCCGGGCTCCGGGCGCGCGTCGTCCGGCAGCGTGCGCACGGTGTACGAACCGTCGTCGGTCGCCGTCCACTCCACGGGCGCCGCGTCCGGCGTCCGCGCGCTGCGGCTGACCACCCGGATCCGCTCGGCGACGACGAAACAGGCGAGCAGCCCGATACCGAACTGCCCGAGGAAGTCCGACCGCGCCTCCTGAAGTCCGTCCGCCCGCTTGGAGCTGCGCCCGATCGTCGCGAGGAGGTCGTGCACGTCCGCTTCGGTCAGCCCGATCCCGGAGTCCTCGACCCGCAGCGCGCCCGGCTCGGTGAACAGCCGCACCGACGCGGGCGCGTCCGGCTCGGCGGCGCGCCGGGCGGTGATGGCGTCGACCGCGTTCTGGAGCAGTTCGCGCAGGTAGACCTTGGGACTGGAGTACAGGTGGTGGGAGAGCAGGTCCACGAGACCGCGCAGGTCGACCTGGAAGGTGTGAGGTGACGGGGAGGGCTGGGGGGCCTGGGATGACTGAGAGGTCTGGGAGTCCATCGTCGCAGCGCCGGTGGGGGGAGGGGCGACGGCGCGGGGTCGGGCGGTCCCGGTGAGGCGGTGACCGCGAAGGGATGGCCGGGGCGCGTCATCCTAGATCCGAGACGAACCGGCTGACCAGGGGTTTCCGGGACGTTTACGCACAAGGCCACGGCGGCGCCCGGCGCGATGTCAGTGCCGTGGTGTGGAATGGATCTCGTGCCCGCACTGGACGAACCACTGAAGAAGGTGCTCGGCCCCCCCACCGCGAAGGTGATGGCCGAGCACCTCGGCCTGCACACCGTCGGGGACCTGCTGCACCACTATCCCCGCAGATACGAGGAGCGCGGTCAGCTCACCCACCTCGCCGACCTCCCCATGGACGAGCACGTCACCGTGGTCGCCATGGTCGCTGACGCCCGGCTGCACAGCTTCGCCTCCGCCAAGGCGCCGCGGGGCAAGGGCCAGCGCCTGGAGGTCACCATCACGGACGGCAGCGGCCGCCTCCAACTGGTCTTCTTCGGCAACGGCGTCCACAAGCCGCACAAGGAGCTCCTGCCGGGCACCCGCGCCATGTTCGCGGGCAAGGTCTCCGTCTTCAACCGCCGCCTCCAGCTGGCGCACCCGGCCTACGAACTGCTGCGCGACGACTCCGGGGAGGCCGTCGAGACCTGGGCCGGCGCGCTGATCCCGCTCTACCCGGCCACCGCCAAACTGGAGTCCTGGAAGATCGGCAAGGCGATCCAGACGGTCCTGCCGAGCGCCCAGGAGGCAGTCGACCCCCTCCCGGAGTCCCTGCGCGAAGGACGGCGCCTGGTCCCCCTCCCGGAGGCCCTGCTCAAGATCCACCGCCCGCACACCAAGGCGGACATCGAGGACGCCCGCGCCCGCCTCAAGTGGGACGAGGCGTTCGTCCTCCAGGTCGCGCTCGCCCGCCGCCGGCACGCCGACGCCCAACTCCCCGCCGTCGCCCGGCGCCCCGCGCCCGACGGACTCCTCACCGCCTTCGACGCCCGCCTGCCCTTCACCCTCACCGAGGGCCAGCGGCAGGTCTCCCGGGAGATCTTCGCCGACCTGGCCACCGAGCACCCGATGCACCGGCTGCTCCAGGGCGAGGTCGGCTCGGGCAAGGCCCAGCCGCTCGACTCGCTCGTGCTCACACCTGCCGGGTTCCGCCGCATGGGAAACCTGAAGGTGCGGGACGAAGTCGTCGTGCCGGACGGCGAGCTCGCGCTGATCGACGGTGTCTTTCCACAAGGAGAGCGTGACGTCTGGCGGCTGGTCCTGTCCGACGGGAGCTCGGTCGAGTGCGACGACGAGCATCTGTGGATCGTCGGCACGAGTTGCGGATGGCATCGTGGACAGGCTCCCGAGGTCATGACCACTCGCGAGATCCGCCTGGACACGTTCGAGGCCAACGGGTCCTCGAAGTGGTACCTCCCGGCGGCCACGCCGGTTGATCTCGGGAGCGACTCGGGACTGCCCCTCGATCCGTATCTGTTCGGTCTGCTCCTCGGAGGCGGCTCATTTCGTCACCATCTGCGCCTGTCCACCCTCGACGACGAGATCCGCGACGCCGTGGCGGCAACTGTGGCGCCCGAATGTCGACTGGCCCCCGTGAGGGCTTCGCGCCGTGACTTCACGATCCAACGGACACGGCGAGTCGGAGGCGTCCGCAATCCTGTGAAACAGGCCCTGCGGGACGTGGATCTGTGGGGCGTGACGTCGCACGGCACATTCGTTCCCGACGAGTTCAAGAACACCTCGATCAAGAACCGTCTCGCGCTGTTGCAGGGGCTTTTGGATACCGGTGGCACCATCGACGCCGACGGCTGGAGCATTTCCCTCTGCTCAGCCTCGCGCAGGCTCGCGGACGACGTGGCCTGGCTGGTGCGTTCGCTCGGCGGTGAGGCGCGTGTTCTGCCGGAAAAGGCCGACTTCAACGTCTCGGTGTCGCTGCCTGACGAATACGCCCCCTTCAGGCTCACCCGTAAGGCAGAACGCGTACGCCCGCGGCCGGAATACCACACCTTCCGGCGAGGGATCCGGGCGGTCGAGTATGTGGGGCGAAAGCCTGTTCAGTGCATCAGCGTCGCGCACCCGAGCCATGCCTATATCACCGACAACTTCACGGTGACCCACAACACCATGGTGGCGCTGCGCGCGATGCTCGCCGTCGTCGACGCGGGCGGGCAGGCCGCGATGCTCGCGCCCACCGAGGTGCTGGCCCAGCAGCATCACCGGTCGATCGTCGAGATGATGGGCGACCTGGCCGAGGGCGGCACGCTGGGCGGTGCCGAGCACGCCACCAAGGTCGTGCTGCTCACCGGGTCCATGGGAGCCGCCGCCCGCCGCCAGGCACTGCTCGACCTGGTCACCGGCGAGGCCGGCATCGTCATCGGCACCCACGCCCTGATCGAGGACAAGGTGCAGTTCCACGATCTCGGCCTGGTCGTCGTCGACGAGCAGCACCGCTTCGGCGTGGAGCAGCGCGACGCCCTGCGCGGCAAGGGCAGACAGCCCCCGCACCTGCTGGTCATGACGGCCACACCCATCCCGCGCACGGTCGCGATGACCGTCTTCGGCGACCTGGAGACGTCCGTCCTCGACCAACTCCCCGCGGGCCGCTCCCCGATCGCCTCCCATGTCGTCCCGGCCGCCGACAAGCCCCACTTCCTCACCCGCGCGTGGCAGCGGGTGCGCGAGGAGGTGGAGAACGGCCACCAGGCGTACGTCGTCTGCCCCCGCATCGGCGACGAGGAGGAGGACCCGAAGAAGGCGAAGGCCGCCTCGCCCGAGGACGAGGCCGAGAAGCGCCCGCCGCTGGCCGTGCTCGACGTGGCCGAGCAGCTCGCCCAGGGGCCCCTCCAGGGCCTCACGGTCGAGGTGCTGCACGGCAGGATGCACCCCGACGACAAGGACGCGGTGATGCGCCGCTTCGCGGCCGGCGACACGGACGTCCTCGTCGCCACGACCGTCATCGAGGTCGGCGTCAACGTCCCGAACGCCACCGCCATGGTGATCATGGACGCCGACCGCTTCGGCGTCTCCCAGCTGCACCAGCTGCGCGGCCGCGTCGGCCGCGGCTCCGCGCCCGGCCTGTGCCTGCTGGTCACCGAGATGCCCGAGGCGAGCCCCGCCCGGCAGCGCCTGGACGCCGTCGCCTCCACCCTCGACGGCTTCGAGCTCTCCCGGATCGACCTGGAGCAGCGCCGCGAGGGCGACGTCCTCGGCCAGGCCCAGTCCGGCGCCCGCACCAGCCTGCGGATGCTGGCCGTCATCGAGGACGAGGAGATCATCGCGGAGGCCCGGCAGGAGGCCGCGGCCCTGGTGGAGCGGGACCCGGAGCTCACGGAGCTGCCCGGCCTGCGCACCGCCCTGGACGCCCTCCTGGACGAGGAGCGGGAGCAGTACCTGGAGAAGGGGTGAGACGCGCCCGTCCGGGGGTCGCAGCTGGTGGGACCAGGCGGGTACCCGGGCCCGTGCGCGACCGGCCACACTGATACCCACAGCCGCCCACACCCGAGGACAGAAGATGACCCGCGTGATCGCCGGAGCCGCCGGCGGACGTCGTCTGGCCGTGCCGCCCGGCACGGGGACCAGGCCCACCTCCGACCGCGCGCGCGAAGGTCTCCTCTCCACCTGGCAGTCGCTCCTCGGCGGCCCGCTGGACGGGGAGCGGGTCCTCGACCTCTACGCCGGCTCCGGCGCCGTCGGCCTCGAAGCCCTCTCCCGCGGCGCGAGCCACACCCTGCTCGTCGAGGCCGACGCCCGGGCCGCCCGCGTCGTCCGGGAGAACGTGAGGAGTCTCGGCCTCCCCGGCGCCGAGGTGAGGTCGGGCAAAGCGGAACAGATCATCCGCACCCCGGCTCCCGACGAGCCGTACGACATCGTCTTCCTCGACCCCCCGTACGCCGTCTCCGACGACGATCTTCGGGAGATTCTCCTCACACTCCGTGCCGGGGGCTGGCTCGCGCCCGATGCGCTCGTCACCGTGGAGCGCAGCACCAGAGGCGGGGAATTCCGGTGGCCGGACGGTTTCGAGGGCCTCCGGGCCCGCCGGTACGGCGAGGGAACGTTTTGGTACGGTCGCGCCGCCTCTACGTGCGAAGACGCACGATGACCGGACCGGAGAGCGAGGGATCGCAAGTGCGCCGCGCCGTATGCCCCGGGTCGTTCGACCCGATCACCAACGGACACCTGGACATCATTTCCCGCGCCTCCAGGCTGTACGACGAGGTCTATGTCGCCGTCATGATCAACAAGTCCAAGAAGGGCCTGTTCGATGTCGACGAGCGACTGGACCTGATCCGCGAGGTCACCGCCGAGTACGGCAATGTCCGGATCGAGGCGTTCCACGGCCTCCTCGTCGACTTCTGCAAGCAGCGCGACATCCCGGCCATCGTGAAGGGCCTGCGCGCGGTCAGCGACTTCGACTACGAGCTGCAGATGGCCCAGATGAACAACGGCCTGTCGGGCGTGGAGACCCTCTTCGTCCCGACCAACCCCACCTACAGCTTCCTGTCCTCCTCCCTGGTCAAGGAAGTGGCGACCTGGGGCGGCGACGTCTCCCACCTCGTCCCGCCGGTGGTCCTGGAGGCGCTGAACAAGCGGCTGCGGCACAGCTGATGGGGCTACAGTCGTCCCGTCCGTCTCCATCACAGCTGTAGAGAGTGGCGAGCACACGGTGGACGTGCAGAAGAAGCTCGACGAGATCGTCGCGGCGGTCTCCAGTGCCCGGTCGATGCCGATGTCGGCCTCGTGCGTGATCAACCGCGCCGAACTGCTCTCGATGCTCGAAGAGGTCCGCGAGGCCCTGCCCGGCTCCCTCGCCCAGGCCCAGGAGCTGATCGGCGACCGCGAGCAGATGGTCGAGCAGGCCCGCCAGGAGGCCGAGCGGATCATCCAGGGCGCGCACGCCGAGCGCGGCTCCCTGATCTCCGGCACCGAGGTGGCCCGCCGCTCCCAGGCCGAGGCCGACCGCATCCTCGCCGAGGCCCGCCAGGAGGCCGAGGAGATCCGCGCGGAGGCCGACGACTACGTCGACTCCAAGCTCGCCAACTTCGAGGTCGTCCTCACCAAGACGCTCGGCTCCGTCGGCCGCGGCCGCGAGAAGCTCCTCGGCACCGGCCCGGGTACCGACGAGCACGGCTACGAGGACGAGGACGCCCCCGAGCGCAGCCACGACCCGGAGACCCTGCGCCGCAGCGCCGACGAGTACGTCGACGTCAAGCTCGGCGCCTTCGAGGCGGTGCTCGCCAAGACCCTGGATGCGGTCGGCCGCGGCCGGCAGAAGCTGCACGGCCGGATCGCCACCGACGACCTCGGCGCCCTCGCCGACGACATGAGCACGGTCCAGCACTCCAGCGACGCCGACTACCTCGCCGACCTCGCCGCGCTCGCGCAGCAGGACGCCCCGGCCGCCCCCGCCGAGCAGCCGGCGGCCGTACCGCCGCAGCCGCAGTACGACCCCGGGGCCGCGCAGCCGGCGTACGGCTACCAGCAGCAGACCGCCGACCCGTACGGCTACCAGCAGGGCTACGGCGACGGGCAGGACGCCTACGGCTACCAGCAGGCCGACCCGTACTCATCCACCTCCGGCTACGCTCCGGCGGGAGGTGCCCCCTTCCAGGGCTACGACACCGGGCAGCAGGCGTACGACCCGCAGCAGGCGGACCAGCAGCCCCAGCAGACCCACCAGTCCTACGCGCTCGACGAGACCAGTCTCTTCGACACCAGCATGATCACTCCGGAGCAGCTCAGGGCGTACGAACAGGGGCGCGGCCAGTAGCGGGACCACCGGATTGGGCCGTGAGCGAAAGGTCCAGTATCCTGGCTGTTCGGTCGCGCGTACGTCCGCGATCTACGCTGCCCGCCGGTACCACGGGGCAGCGGACCCCCTGAGCTCAGCAGATCGAAAGCAGGAACGGCGTGACAGCCCGCCTCGACCACCGCAACCCCCTCGTGTTCGACACGCACGAGCTGGGTCGGCGGCCCGGTGCGCTGCAGCGCCTGACCCGCACGGTCGACGCCCCCAAGGACCTCGGTATCCAGAAGGTCGTCGGAGTGCCGGAAGGCGCCCCGGTGGAGCTCGAACTCCGGCTCGAGTCGGTCATGGAAGGGGTGCTTGTCACAGGCACCGCCCGTGCACGGGCCGAGGGGGAGTGCGTAAGGTGTCTGGAGCCGCTTCAGCTCGACGTGGAAGCGGATTTCCAGGAGATGTTCTCGTACCCTGACGCCGACGACCGGGGCCGCGTGCACCACGCGGAGCCCGGCGACGACGCCGAGGACGACGAGGACAGGCTCTTCATCGAGGACGGCCTGTTCGACCTCGAGCCTGTGCTGCGTGATGCGGTGGTGCTCGCACTGCCGATGCAGCCGGTGTGCCAGGAAGACTGCCCGGGACTGTGCGCCGAGTGCGGCGTGCGTCTCGCTGACGACCCGGACCACCACCATGACGCCGTCGACATCCGTTGGGCGGCACTGCAGGGACTCGCCGATTCACTCGAACCCGGCGATAAGGACGACAAGAGCGGCGCCGAAGCGGGCGTCGACGAGAAGCAGGAGAAGTAGCCGTGGCTGTTCCGAAGCGGAAGATGTCGCGCAGCAACACGCGCCACCGCCGGTCGCAGTGGAAGGCTGCGGTCCCCACCCTGGTTGCGTGCGAGCGCTGCCACGAGCCCAAGCTGCAGCACATCGCGTGCCCGTCGTGCGGCACCTACAACAAGCGCCAGGTCCTCGAGGTCTGAGCGGCTGGTGAGAGGCACTGTGTCCACGCCGAAGAAGAACGCAGCGGACAGCCAGGCCTCGTCCCACACGCTGTTGGAAGGGCGGCTCGGGTACAAGCTCGAGTCCGCCCTTCTGGTGCGTGCGCTGACCCACCGTTCCTTCGCGTACGAGAACGGCGGTCTGCCCACCAACGAGCGGCTGGAGTTCCTCGGGGACTCGGTGCTCGGCCTGGTGGTCACGGACACGCTGTACCGCACCCACCCCGATCTGCCGGAGGGCCAGCTGGCCAAGCTCCGGGCCGCGGTGGTCAACTCGCGTGCGCTGGCGGAGGTCGGCCGGGGGCTCGATCTGGGCTCCTTCATCCGGCTCGGCCGGGGTGAAGAGGGCACGGGCGGGCGGGACAAGGCATCCATCCTCGCCGACACCCTGGAAGCGGTGATCGGCGCGGTCTACCTCGACCAGGGCCTCGACTCGGCGGCGGAGCTGGTGCACCGCCTGTTCGACCCCCTGATCGAGAAGTCCTCGAACCTCGGTGCCGGCCTGGACTGGAAGACCAGTCTCCAGGAGCTCACCGCGACCGAAGGGCTCGGTGTCCCCGAGTACCTGGTCACGGAGACCGGCCCCGACCACGAGAAGACCTTCACTGCTGCCGCCCGCGTCGGAGGCGTCTCGTACGGCACTGGCACCGGCCGCAGCAAGAAGGAGGCGGAGCAGCAGGCCGCCGAGTCCGCGTGGCGGTCCATCAAGGCCGCGGCGGACGAGCGCGCCAAGGAGGCGGCGAACGCCGCCCCCGAACCCGACGCCGACGCGTCGGCCTCCGCCTGACCGAACAGCGCGATCCGAGCGCCCGTCCCGGCCCCGGGGCGGGCGCTCGGCCCGTATCCGCACGGTGTGAACAGGGGAGTCCCATGCCCGAGTTGCCCGAGGTCGAGGTCGTCCGGCGTGGCCTGGAGCGGTGGGTCGCCCACCGCACGGTCGCCGACGCCGAGGTGTTGCACCCGCGTGCCGTGCGCCGGCATGTCGCGGGCGCCGACGACTTCGCTCACCGCCTCAAGGGCCACCGCGTCGGGGTCCCCAGCCGGCGCGGCAAGTACCTGTGGCTGCCCCTGGCGGACACCGGCCAGGCGATCTTGGCGCACCTCGGCATGAGCGGCCAGCTCCTGGTGCAGCCGCACACGGCTCCCGCGGAGAAGCACCTGCGCATCCGCGTGCGCTTCGCCGACGACCTCGGCACCGAACTCCGCTTCGTCGACCAGCGGACCTTCGGCGGTCTGTCGTTGCACGACACCACCGCCGACGGCCTGCCCGACGTCATCGCGCACATCGCCCGCGACCCGCTGGACCCGCTCTTCGACGACGAGGCGTTCCACCAGGCGCTGCGGCGCAGGCGCACGACCGTCAAGCGGGCCCTGCTCGACCAGTCGCTGATCAGCGGGGTCGGCAACATCTACGCGGACGAGGCCCTGTGGCGTGCCCGGCTGCACTACGACCGCCCGACGGCGACCCTCACCCGCCCGCGCACGCGGGAACTCCTGGGCCACACGCGGGACGTGATGAACGCGGCCCTCGCGGTGGGCGGCACCAGCTTCGACAGCCTCTACGTCAACGTCAACGGTGAGTCCGGCTACTTCGACCGCTCGCTCGACGCGTACGGGCGTGAGGGCCTGCCCTGCAAGCGCTGCGGCACGCCCATGCGGCGCCGGCCGTGGATGAACCGGTCCAGCTACTTCTGCCCGAAGTGTCAGAAGGCGCCGCGCGTCTCGTCGTAGTGCCGTCGTGCCGCGAGCACGTCGTCCATCTGCCCCTCCACGAACTGGATGAGGCCCATCAGCCGCTCGGCCACACCGCGGCCCAGCGGAGTCAGCTCGTAGTCCACGCGCGGCGGGTTCGTCGGCTGCGCCTCCCGGTGCACCAGGCCGTCGCGCTCCAGCGCGTGCAGCGTCTGGGACAGCATCTTCTCGCTGACGCCGTCGACCCTGCGGCGCAGCTCGTTGAACCGCAGCGACCCCTCGTACAGGGCGCCCAGCGTGAGTCCGCCCCAGCGCCCCGTGACGTGCTCCAGCGTGCCGCGCGACGGACAGGTCCTGGCGAACACGTTGTACGGAAGCTGCTGCTCCGCCGTGCGCTCCTGGGTGCTCTCCATGCGGACAGCGTACGCGTATGCAGCGCTATCGCGGCGCTTGCGCTTTCGAATAGTTAGTGCTTTCCTCTGGATACTGCCATCGACCGGCGCGTCACCGGCGCCCGGTCCTTCCCGCACCCCAGGAGTGCCCTGTGACCACCCCTGTCGTTTCCATCGCCTACCACTCCGGCTTCGGCCACACCGCCGTCGTCGCCGAGGCCGTGCGCACCGGTGCCACCGAGGCCGGGGCCGAGGTGCACCTGATCAAGGTGGACGAGATCACGGAGGAGCAGTGGGCCCTCCTCGACCGCTCCGACGCGATCGTCTTCGGCTCGCCGACCTACATGGGCACCGCGTCCGGCGCCTTCCACACCTTCGCGGAGGCGACCTCCAAGCGCTGGGCCGACCAGGCGTGGAAGGACAAGCTGGCGGCCGGCTTCACCAACTCCGGTTCCAAGAGCGGCGACAAGCTGCACACCCTGCAGTTCTTCCAGATCCTCGCCGCCCAGCTCGGCATGCACTGGATCAACCTGGGCCTGCTCCCCGGCTGGAACCACAGCGCCGCCTCCGAGAACGACCTCAACCGCCTCGGCGTCTTCGCCGGCGCCGCCGCACAGACCGACGTCGACGCGGCCCCGGACGCCGTCCACAAGGCCGACGTGGCGACGGCGGAACACCTGGGCCGCAGGGTGGCGGAGACGGCGAAGACCTTCGCTCTGGGGCGTGCGGCGGCCTGACGGCCCCGGAAACCCCGCGCACGAGTTCCGTGACCCGCCATGGGTGCCCACCGAGCCGGCCGGTGGGGTGGGGGCTGGGGGAGACATGTGGGACGGCCCGTTCTACCGGGTGCGCGGGTCGGGTTACGAGATCTGCTTCGTACCGGGCGCGGGGGAGGACCCCGACGAGGTGTGCAGCGTCGACGTGTGGCTGACCTTCCCGGACGGGTGGCGCTGGTCGGGGAGCCTGACCACGCTCGACAAGGCGCACCGCTTCATGGACCGCCGGCGGGACACGGGCGAGTGCTTCGACGGCCGGTACTTCGACGGCTGGGACAACCTGCTGGTCCTGGACCCCGGCATCCCCGCGATGACCGAGGTCGTCGACCGTCTCGTCAGCACGGGCGACCACACCTCGGCCCTGCGGCCACTGGGCCCGGCCGAGGACTGAGTTCCACGTCCCGCCCATCCGCCGGTCCCCCAGGTGTGATGATCGGGACCGTGATCGGCAAGGGGAGCGGGCGAGCCGGGCGGAGTACGTGGGCCGGGGTGGCGGCGGCCGCGCTGCCGCTGTACCTGACGATGATCGCCGCGTCGGCCGGAGCCCTGGTGGACACCGCTCTGCTGGGCAACCATGCCACCGTCGCCCTGGCCGCCTTCGCCGTCACCATGGCGGCGTTCAGCCCGGCCACCGCGACCGTGGCGGGCGCGCTGCGCGGGGTGATGCCGTTCGTCGCGCCCCGCAGGGACGATCCCGACCGGCTCCTGCCCGTGGTGCACAGCGGGATGTGGCTGGCGGTCCTCGTGGGTTGCCTCGCGGCGGCGGCCGTCGCGGCGGTGCCACTGATCGGCCGGGTGACCGGGGTTACCCGCGCCACTCTCGACGAGTTGGGGAGCTTTCCCTACCTGCTGGCCGCGAGTGTGCTCGCCATCGCGGTCACCTCGGCGGCGACCTCGGTCCTGGTCGCCCTCGGACGCTCGACGTCGGTGATGCGGGCCGGACTGCTCGGCACCGCCGCGTCGGCCACGCTGTCCGTCCTCCTCGTGGGCGGCCCGGGCCCGCTGCCGAGCCTTGGCCTGACCGGGGCGGGCATCGCCATGCTCGCCTCCAGCCTGATCACCGCCGTCGCCAACCACCTGGCCCTCCGCCGGTGCACGGCAGTGTCCGGCCGCTCTCTGCGCCCGGGCCGGCCGGACCTGCGGCGGGTCTGGAAACTGGGTGCCGTGGGGATCCCGCTCGCCGGCACCGTCCTCATCAAGTTCGCCGTCCTTGGCGTCCTGACGTTCGCCGCGGCCCGGACCGGGACGGACAGCGCGGCGGTGCACAGCGTCGGGATCTCCCTGGTGAACCTGATCTTCACCGCCGCGGTGGCGGTCGGCCAGGCCACCATCCCCCTGGTGTCCGCGTACGCGGAGGAGCGCGACAGCGCGAACATCCGGCGCAGCGTCCGGGCGGGGACGTGGCTGGCACTGGCCATCGTGGGGTGCGTCGGGACGGCGGTGATCGTGTTCAGCGCGTGGGTCGTCCCGCTGTTCACCGGCGATGCCGGCGTACGGCAGCAGATCACGGGCCTCCTGCCGTGGGTGCTGGCGGTGGTCGTCACCGACGCCGCGCAGGCGGTCGTCGGCTTCGGCCTCATCGGCCTCAAGCGCACGGTGCCGAGCTTCGTGACGACCGCCGTCTGCTACGGAGTCCTGGCGGCCGCCGCTGAACCGCTCGCCACGGCCGGGGGCCTCACCGCCCTCTGGGCGGCCCTTGCCCTCGCCAACTTCCTCCAGGCGGCCGGAAAGGCGTACTCCTTCCACCGGCACAGCAGTTACGACGGCACCCCCCGGAGCGCGACCGGTCCGAAGGTCGTGCCGGGTCGTTGAGCTGCCGCCGCTCACCACGATTCCCCGGCGGTGCGCCCGGGTGGGGGAGGCCATTCTCAGACCGGCGTGCCGGTGGACCCCCGCCGTGCGCGAACTGCTGCGCCCCCTGGAGCAGGGAGGATTCGCCGGCGGGCCGCGCGCTCTCGGTGACGGTTCCGTGGACGGTCACGAGGCGGTGGCCCTGCTGCGCGGCGACGACGGGCTGTCCCGTGGCCGCGGGCGCTCCTCACCGCCCGAGGGTGTCACCGCGCTCGGGCGGTGACCACACGAGTACCACGACGCCGTACGTGACTTCCGGCCCTCGCCGGAAGCCATCTGGTGCGACCCGGACGCCCGCCGGCGGCCCGGGCTGATCAGGCGTCACGGCGACCTCACGACCTGGATCTCGGTCTGGGCCGACGACCGCCGGGTCGGCCCGGCCGCCCGTTGGCTCGCGCAACTGGCCCGCTTGCTGCGCGCTGTTGCGGCTTCCCGAGCGTCAGCGCAAGGTCGGCTTCGGCGCGGACGGCGGGCTGTTGAGACGACGGCTGTGCGACGTCTACGGCGCGGACCCGGCCGACGTGCTGGACGCCCTGGGGCGGCTGCACCGCGAAGAGACCGACCGGACAGCGCGCCTGGGCCCGCTCGGCGCGGACGCCTGGGCGACCTTCCTGCGGCAGGACTTCATCCCGGACATGGAGGAGGAGCACACCTGGACGCTGACCCGACGCGAGGAACTCCGCGGCCACGCTGGACGCGACCCGGGGACGTCCGCTGGTCAAGCTCGTCGGAGTGGTCATCCTCCGTCCCGGCGCGATGCCGACCGGATGGACGGAGACGTACGAGGACGCGTGCAGGCGCCTCGGCGGTCGAACCCCGTGCGGATGGCTGGGCCCTGTGGAATACCTGGGGCGACAACGACATGCCGGTCACCATGATCGTCTCTGCCGTCGACAGCACCGAGGGCCTGCTCGCGAACTGGTCCCGTGGTCGGACTGTTTATCCGGTCGTGCCTTTGCCCTCACAAGTCGCCCTGATCTACCAAGGCTGGTCCGCACCCATGATCCTCTCGCCGCACGGGGCGCGGAAGGTGGGACTGTCGGGTCGGCCATGAAGCCGTCGTTTCCGCCGCTGCGACCTGCGACTTAGCTGTCTGTGGTTGTCAGCGTTGGTCGTCGTTGAGCACCCTCGGACGGCCCAGGGACGGCCCGGCGGGGCTCAACACGATGGCGGATGAAGTGCCTCGACTCAGAGCCTCACTTACAGAGATGCACCCCTACGGTTCGCTTGCTGCACGCCGCGTCAGGGCTAGCTGAACTGCGGCGGGCCGATGACGGTCCGGCCCACTTGCTCGGCCAGCCAGGACGCGTGGCGCTCCTCGTATCCGCCGCCGTTTCTCCGGCGAACGTGCACGAGGACAGTGTGTCCGTCGATACGTTCGTCCAGGTCACGTGTGGCGGTGTTGAACAGGACGGATACCTCGGCGTGCTTGAAGTCCGCGTACAGGTCGGCTTCCGGAACCTCCGGCCATCCCAGAAAGTCCCAGAGGATCTCCGCCACATGCCGGGCCGCCACGGCCGTGAACCGGTCCTCGATGCTCCCGACCGGCTGATCCAGCATCGATGCCCAGAGCGGAAGATGCGCCGACAAGAAAGCAGGATCGGTGGAAAGCCGGGGCGCGTGGACCGTGCTGTGCAGAGCTGTCAGGTCGTTTGGATCAGGGGCCCAGTCCGCAAGGTCCTCCCTCCTGAACCAGGCCTCGGGCAGCGCCTTCCTGGCGTGGAGCACGTCGTCGACCGTGCGGAGTTCGACGTCCACATGTACCCGTGAGTACTGCTGAATGCCCACCGTGAGCAGTTGACGTGCCACTCGGAGCGCTGACGCGGGATCGTCGGTGCGGAACACGGGATAGGCGACGTCGACAGACATGCGCGCACCCTGCCACACCGAAACCCGATCGCACGCGGAGACCCCCTTGAGGCGAATGGCTATGGGGGTTGCTGAGGTCTCCCGGGCTGGTCACAAGGCTGTTCATGGCTGGGAACGGTCGTCTGAGGTCAGCGCGGTTGCCGTACTTCGCTGCTGTGCCGCGACAGGCCATCTGCCGCACGGGGTCTCGTCGGGTGCCGGAGTTCCGCGAGCGATCGACCCATTGCGCGTGTCGCCGGAGAAACCGCCAGCCTCACGGAGGTGTACACCACGACAACACCCTTGGGATGGCATGCACGCGACGGATTGTGCAACCGACGCGCGTGCGGGAATCCAGCGCCTGCACTCTCAGGCCACCACGCTCGCCACGATGTGCTCGCGTGTGACCGCGGGTCGGGCTGGTCGGGTGGTCGCCTCATGACCCCCGGACCTTAAGCCGCCGCTGACGACCCCCGAGGGCGCTTAGCCATCTGACCCGCGGTCGTCTCAGTACCCGAAGTCCTGCGTCCACCAAGGCCCGCCCGCGCCCATGTGGACGCCGACTCCCAGGGTCTTGAAGTCGCAGTTCAGGATGTTGGCCTTGTGGCCGGGGCTGTTCATCCAGGCTTCCATGACCGAAGCCGCGTCCGCCTGGCCGCGGGCTATGTTCTCGCCGCCGAGGTCCGTGACGCCGGCCTTCGCCGCGCGGTCCCACGGGGAGGCGCCGCTCGGGTCGGTGTGGTCGAAGAAGCCGCGCTGGGCCATGTCCTCGCTGAAGTTCTGCGCCAGGTCGGCCAGGGCGCTGTTGGCGGCCAGCGGGGTGCAGCCCACCTGGGCGCGCTCCTCGTTGACGAGCCGGAGGACCTCGGCCGCGGCGGCGGCCTCCGCGGAGACCGTCACCGGGGCGCTGGTGCGCTCCTCGGCCTTCGGGGGCTTCGCCGGCTTCTGCGGGGCCTTGGTGGCCACACGCGACGGCGTGTCCTTCGGCTTCTCGCTGGGCGTCGCCGACGGCTTCTTCGACGGCGTCTTCGTCGGCGCGGACGACGTGGTGGAGGGAGCGGGCGAGGCGGGCCGCTCGACGTCACGGCTCGTCGTGCCGCCGCTCTCGTGGCTCTCGGCGCTGCCCGACGTACCGCCGAGCTCGTTCGGCGCGTTGGTCGGGCTGTCGGCGGCCTGCACCCGGTCGGTGCCGTTGCCGCCGCCGAGCCGGTAGTTGTCGACGCCGGGCACCACACCGGTGGCGACCGCGACCGTCCCCAGGGCCACCGCGGCCGAGACGCCCAGCAGACCCGTCTTCACCGGGGCCGGGCCCTTCTTGCGGCGGCGGTGCGAGCCGCCCGGCACCCGGCTGCCGGCGTCGGGCGTGAAGCCCTCGCTGTGGAAGGCGGTGGTGGTGCCGTCGCCCGGGAAGGTGGTGGTCGCGGTGATCCGGTCGTAGCCCTCGTCCGGGGCGAAGAGGTAGGCGTCGCTCGCCGCGTAGGCCTCGGCGTACGCCTCCGGGTTCAGGTAGGGCGCGATGCCCATGGCGGGCCGGTCGCCCAGCGGGTTCAGCGGATCATCGCCGTGCGTGTACGAGCCGTCCGTGTGTGTGCCCCCCGCGGCGCGGCCCGTGGCGGCGCGGCCGGCGGCGGAGCGTCGGTGGCGTCCCATGTCCTGGCCTTCCTGGTCCCTGCGTCTTCATGCCCTCACGGAACTCACACGATCAGGTGAGTTTCACATGAGATTCATTGGGTCGGGACGGTACCGCATGGCGCCAGGGGAGGAAGTGCCCCGAGGGACATTGGCCCGTTAGGTTGCAGTCATGAGCGAGGATGTGCGGCTGGTCGCCTGGGTGCGTGGACGTGTCCAGGGTGTGGGTTTTCGCTGGTTCACGCGGGCCAAGGCGCTCGAGATCGGCGGCCTGAGTGGTTTTGCTCTCAATTTGGACGACGGCCGGGTCCAGGTGGTCGCCGAGGGCCCCCGAAAGAGCTGCGAGGGGCTGCTCGACTGGCTCCGGGGAGCCGACACGCCCGGGCGGGTGGACGGCGTCACCGAGATCTGGGACACACCCCGCGGCGGCTACGACGGCTTCGCCGTCCGGTGACGCGGGGCCGCACGCCGGCCCCGCGGAAGCGGAGGGACATGCCACCGGCACCTGCCCGAAGCAGAAATGAGCAGGTGGTTGCCAAAGAACCGCGCGTAGTGGCAAGCTCCGCTCTCACGGTGATCGTCACGCCCCGAGGGGCCCGCAGGAGTCGCCGCGTGCCGCCGTCCGGCCGTGTGCCCCCGGGTTCGCCCGCCAATACGGGGCGTGATCGTGTTGACCGTCAAACTTTTTGGTGAGACGCTGAAAGTCCCCGCGCACCTCGGCTGTTTGGCGTGGCTGAACGGCAGTACAACCCACGCCCCGTCAAGCAACCACGGGTGCGAATCCCTCACGACCCACACCGCATCGGTCGGTCACTCAGTGTGGAGGACCATCCATCATGGCAAAGGCGCTTCTCGGTTACGTCGGCGGCTCCGACCCGCGACTCCTCGCCGAGATGCGACGGCTCCAGCAGCGTGTCCAGGACCTGGAATCCGAGCTCGTACGGATCCAGGCCGAGAACGAGGCGCTGACGGCTGCCGCTTCTCACGACAGGATCATGGAGAGCATCGACGCACACCAGGCGGAGCCTGCGCTCACCTGATCACTGCATCGCTCCACGAAAGCACGGCAGTGGTCGGGCGGCCCGTATCAACCGCTCGGCAATCCGTCGGACGACTGGGCTTCCAGTCGTCAGAAAATGCAAGGGACGCTTCGGCGTCCCTTCTTTCTTTCCCCCCGTCTTATTGCCCCGCGCATCCTTTCACCTTCTTCAACGTCTGGTGTGCCCTCAGCGTTCACCGGCGAAACCGCACGTTCATGGAGCGGGACATCGCCGGACGGTAGAGTCCGGCGGCGTGCACCTCAAGGCCCTGACCCTCCGCGGGTTCAAGTCGTTCGCCTCGGCGACCACGCTCCGGTTCGAGCCGGGGATCACGTGCGTCGTCGGACCGAACGGCTCGGGCAAGTCCAACGTCGTGGACGCGCTCAGCTGGGTCATGGGCGAGCAGGGCGCCAAGTCGCTGCGCGGCGGCAAGATGGAGGACGTCATCTTCGCCGGCACCACCGGCCGCCCGCCGCTGGGCCGCGCCGAGGTGTCGCTGACCATCGACAACTCCGACGGGGCCCTGCCCATCGAGTACTCCGAGGTCACCATCACGCGGATCATGTTCCGCAACGGCGGCAGCGAGTACCAGATCAACGGCGACACCTGCCGGCTGCTCGACATCCAGGAACTGCTCTCCGACTCCGGTATCGGCCGCGAGATGCACGTCATCGTCGGCCAGGGCCAGCTCGACTCCGTCCTGCACGCCGATCCGATGGGCCGCCGCGCCTTCATCGAGGAGGCGGCCGGCGTCCTCAAGCACCGCAAGCGCAAGGAGAAGGCGCTGCGCAAGCTGGACGCGATGCAGGCCAACCTCGCGCGCGTGCAGGACCTCACCGACGAACTCCGCCGCCAGCTCAAGCCCCTCGGCCGCCAGGCCGCCGTCGCGCGCAGGGCCGCCGTCATCCAGGCCGACCTGCGCGACGCCCGGCTGCGCCTCCTCGCCGACGACCTCGTACGGCTGCGCCAGGCGCTGAACGCCGAGGTCGCGGACGAGGCCGCGCTCAAGGCCCGCAAGGAGTCCGCCGAGCAGGAGCTGAAGAAGGCGCTCCAGCGGGAGACGGCCCTGGAGGACGAAGTGCGCCGGCTCGCCCCGCGCCTCCAGCGGGCCCAGCAGACCTGGTACGAGCTGTCCCAGCTCGCCGAGCGGGTGCGCGGCACGATCTCGCTGGCCGACGCCCGGGTGAAGAGCGCCACGTCCGCGCCGCCCGAGGAACGCCGGGGCCGCGAACCCGAGGACATGGAGCGGGAGGCCGCCCGTATCCGCGAGCAGGAGGCCGAACTGGAAGCGGCCCTGGAAGCGGCCGAACGCGCCCTGGAGGACACGGTCGCGCACCGGGCCGAACTGGAGCGCGAGCTCGCTCTGGAGGAGCGTCGCCTGAAGGACGTCGCCCGCGCCATCGCCGACCGCCGCGAGGGCCTCGCCCGGCTGAACGGCCAGGTCAACGCCGCCCGCTCGCGCGCGGCCTCCGCGCAGGCCGAGATCGACCGCCTGGCCGCCGCCCGCGACGAGGCGCAGGAGCGGGCGGTCGCCGCCCAGGAGGAGTACGAGGCCCTGAAGGCCGAGGTCGACGGGCTGGACGCCGGTGACGCCGAGCTCGGCGAGCGGCACGACACGGCCAAGCGGGGCCTCGCCGAGGCGGAGGCCGCGCTGACGGCCGCCCGCGAGGCCGCCACCGCAGCCGAACGCCGCCGCGCCGCGACCCAGGCCCGGCACGAGGCCCTGGCCCTGGGCCTGCGCCGCAAGGACGGCACGGGCGCCCTGCTCGGCGCGCGCGAGCGTTTGACGGGGCTGCTCGGCCCGGCGGCGGAACTGCTGACGGTGGCACCGGGACACGAGGTGGCGCTCGCCGCCGCGTTCGGGTCCGCGGCGGACGCGGTCGCGGTGACGTCCCCCTCGGCCGCCGCCGAGGCGATCCGGCTGCTGCGCAAGCAGGACGGGGGCCGGGCCTCGCTCCTGCCGGCCGGTGCGCCCGCGCCCGCACCGGAGCAGGCACCCGCGCCCGCGGGACGCTACGCCGCCGACCTCGTCTCCGGACCCGCCGAGCTCATGCCCGCCGTACGCCGCCTGCTGCGGGGGATCGTCGTCGTCGGCACCCTGGAGGACGCCGAGGACCTCGTCCACGCCCATTCCGAGCTGACGGCCGTCACCGCCGAGGGCGATCTCCTCGGCGCCCACTTCGCGCACGGCGGCTCCGCCGGTGCGCCCAGCCTGCTGGAGGTGCAGGCGTCCGTCGACGAGGCCGCCGCCGAGCTGGACGAGCTGGCCGTGCGGTGCGAGGAGCTGACCGAGGCGCAGCACGCGGCCACCGAACGGCGCCGGGAACGCGCCGCGCTCGTCGAGGAGCTGGGGGAGCGGCGCAGGGCCGCCGACCGGGAGAAGTCGGCCGTCGCCCAGCAGCTCGGCAGGCTCGCCGGGCAGGCGCGCGGCGCCGCCGGGGAGGCCGAGCGGTCCGTGGCCGCCGCCTCCCGGGCCCAGGAGGCGCTCGACCGGGCGCTCCAGGAGGTCGAGGAGCTGGCGGAACGGCTCGCCGTCGCCGAGGAGATGCCGGTCGAGGAGGAACCGGACACCTCGGTGCGCGACCGGCTGGCCGCCGACGGCGCCAACGCGCGGCAGACCGAGATGGAGGCCCGCCTCCAGGTCCGTACGCACGAGGAACGGGTCAAGGGACTCGCCGGACGGGCCGACTCGCTGGACCGGGCCGCCCGCGCCGAACGCGAGGCACGCGCGCGTGCCGAGCAGCGGCGGGCGCGGCTGCGGCACGAGGAGGCCGTCGCCGAGGCCGTCGCGTCCGGCGCCCGGCAGCTCCTCGCCCACGTCGAGGTCTCGCTGGGCCGCGCCGAGCGGGAGCGCGCGGCCGCCGAGGCCGCCAAGGCGCGGCGCGAGCACGAGCTGGCGGCCGCCCGCACCGAGGGCCGGGACCTGAAGGCGGAGCTGGACAAGCTCACCGACTCCGTCCACCGCGGCGAGGTCCTGGGCGCCGAGAAGCGCATGCGGATCGAGCAGCTGGAGAGCAAGGCCCTGGAGGAGCTGGGCGTGGAGCCGGCGGGACTGGTCTCCGAGTACGGCCCCGACCAGCTCGTACCGCCGTCCCTGCCCGCCGAGGGGGAGCAGCTCCCGGAGGACCCCGAGCACCCGCGCAACCGGCCCAAGCCCTTCGTCCGCGCCGAGCAGGAGAAGCGGCTCAAGGCCGCCGAGCGCGCCTACCAGCAGCTCGGCAAGGTCAACCCGCTCGCGCTGGAGGAGTTCGCGGCGCTGGAGGAGCGGCACCAGTTCCTCAGCGAGCAACTGGAGGACCTGCGGAAGACCCGCGCGGACCTGCTCCAGGTCGTCAAGGAGGTCGACGAGCGCGTCGAGCAGGTCTTCACCGAGGCGTACCGGGACACCGCACGGGAGTTCGAGGGCGTCTTCAGCCGGCTCTTCCCGGGCGGTGAGGGACGCCTGGTCCTAACCGATCCGGACAACATGCTCACCACCGGCGTGGACGTCGAGGCCCGGCCGCCCGGCAAGAAGGTCAAGCGGCTGTCCCTGCTGTCCGGCGGCGAGCGCTCCCTGACCGCCGTCGCCCTGCTGGTGTCGATCTTCAAGGCCAGGCCGAGCCCGTTCTACGTCATGGACGAGGTCGAGGCCGCCCTCGACGACACCAACCTCCAGCGGCTCATCCGCATCATGCAGGAATTGCAGGAGGCCTCGCAGCTCATCGTGATCACGCACCAGAAGCGCACGATGGAGGTCGCCGACGCGCTGTACGGCGTCTCCATGCAGGGCGACGGGGTGTCGAAGGTCATCAGCCAGCGGCTGCGCTGAGAGCGCACCCCTGCCCTCCTGCCGGACCCTTCGCTGCTGCCCTTTCACCTTCATTTCTTCAAGAAATGAACACATCGCTCGCTGGAGTCGTCTCCGAAGTCACACTCCTCAGCCTATTGACTTCGGAAGTTGAAGGAATAGGGTCACCAGCGTTGCTTTTTCCTTCAGGTATCACGGCCTGAAGGGGCTGACCCCCCCACCCGGCAGCGTTGCCGGTGGCCCGAGGAGTTACACGTGACCAGCACAGCGCAGGCGCAGCCCGCACGAGCCAGAGCGGCTCACCCCGAACATCTCGGGCACGTCGTCTTCATCACCGCGGCGGCCGCCATGGGCGGCTTCCTCTTCGGTTACGACAGTTCCGTCATCAACGGAGCCAACGGCGGCATCCAGGCCCGGTTCGACCTCAGCACCGGCGTCACCGGGACCGTCGCGGCCAGCGCTCTGCTCGGCAGCGCCCTGGGCGCCGCGATAGCCGGCCGCATAGCCGACCGCATCGGCCGTATCCGCGTCATGCAGATCGCGGCGGTGCTGTTCGCCGTGAGCGCCGTCGGGTCCGCGCTGCCCTTCGCCGCCTGGGACCTCGCCGCCTGGCGTGTGCTCGGCGGTATCGCCATCGGTATGGCGTCGGTCATCGGCCCCGCCTACATCGCCGAGGTCGCCCCGCCCGCCTACCGCGGCCGGCTCGCCTCGTTCCAGCAGGCCGCCATCGTCATCGGCATCGCCGTCTCCCAGCTCGTCAACTGGGCCATCCTCAACCTGGCCGACGGCGCCGAGCGCGGAGAGGTCGCGGGCCTGGAGGCCTGGCAGTGGATGCTCGGCGTGATGCTGGTGCCCGCCCTCGTCTACGGGCTGCTCTCCTTCGCCATCCCCGAGTCCCCGCGCTACCTGATCAGCGTGGGCCGGATCGCCCACGCCAAGAAGGTCCTCGCCGACGTCGAGGGCGACATCGACCTGGACGGCCGCGTCGCCGAGATCGACCAGGCCATGCGCAGCGACCACAAGTCCACGTTCCGGGACCTGCTGGGCGGCCGCTTCGGCCTGCTGCCGATCGTGTGGATCGGTATCGGCCTGTCCGTCTTCCAGCAGCTGGTCGGCATCAACGTCATCTTCTACTACTCGAACCTGCTGTGGCAGTCCGTCGGCGTCGACCCGTCGAGCTCGTTCTTCTACTCGTTCGAGACCTCGATCGTCAACATCCTCGGCACCGTGATCGCGATGATCTTCGTCGACCGCCTCGGCCGCAAGCCGCTCGCCCTTATCGGCTCCATCGGCATGGGCGTCTCCCTGGCGGCGGCCGCCTGGTCCTTCTCCTTCCAGCACGGCAACGACCCGCTGCCCACCGCGCAGGGCTACGTGGCGCTGATCGCCGCCAACGCGTTCGTCCTGTTCTTCGCCCTGTCCTGGGGCGTGGTCGTCTGGGTCATGCTCGGCGAGGTCTTCCCGAACAAGATCCGCGCCGCCGCCCTGGGCGTGGCCGCCTCGGCCCAGTGGATCGCCAACTGGGTGATCACGATCACCTTCCCGGACCTGGCGGAGTGGAACCTGTCGCTCACCTACGTCATGTACGCGGTGTTCGCCTTCCTCTCCATCCCCTTCATCCTCAAGTTCGTGCCCGAGACCAAGGGTAAGAGGCTGGAGGACATGGGCTGACCGCCCCCGGCCCGGGGGGAAGGGCCAAGTCCCCGCTGCCCCCCTCTCCCCGTAACCCGCCGCCGCCCCGGCTCGGCCACTGCCCGAGCCGGGGCGGCGCCGTCGTACCGGCCCGCTCAGGCACCGAGGGCGGGCAGCACCCGCTCGCAGAACAGCCGCAGACTCCGCCACCCCTCCTCCGGCGGCATCCCACCGGCCAGGGGGTGCAGGACGTGATGGCCGAGGCCCAGCGCCAGGCACTCCTCGGGCGTGACGATCCGGTACACACCCTCGGCCCGCAGCTCGGCCACCGTCGTGGCCGCCGACCGCACCGCCGAGCGGATGTCCCCGGACTGCCAGGAGGCGTAGGTGCGGGCCTCGTGCAGAAAGTGCCGGCCGTACACGGCCCAGGCCCGGTCGGGGTCCTCGGCCAGATGCAGCAGCGGCGTCTCGGCCGCCGGCATCATCACCCACCCCTCCGTTCCGTACTCGGCCAGCCGCTCGGTGTAGTACGCCTCCAGTTCCGGCAGGTGCGCGCTCGGGAAGAACGGCAGCCCGAGCCGGGCGGCCCGGCGGGCGGCGGCCTTCGAGGAGCCGCCGACCAGCAGCGGGGGGTGCGGCTCGGTGAGCGGACGCGGGGTGACCCGGACCGTACGGCCCCGGTACGCGAAGGGCTCGCCGGTCCACGCCCGCAGCAGTGTCTCCAGCAGCTCGTCCTGGAGCCGGCCGCGCCGCTTCCACTCCACGTCGAACATGGCGTACTCCTCCGGCCGGTACCCGATCCCGGCCACCGTCACCAACCGGCCCCCGCTCAGCAGGTCCAGGACCGCGATCTCCTCGGCGAGCCGCAGCGGATCGTGCAGCGGGCCGATGATCGCGGAGACGGTGACGGCGATGTTCCGGGTCGCGCCGAAGACCGCCGAGGCGAAGGCGAAGGGGGACGGCAGCCAGTTGTTGCCGGCGCCGTGGTGCTCCTCCGTCTGGACGGTGGTCACGCCGTGCCCGTCGGCGTAGGCGGCCATCTCCAGGGCGGCCCGGTAGCGGGCGGACAGCGAGGCCGGGGTCGCGTCGGGCTCGACCAGGTTGAAACGCACGACCGTGACGGACATGGGGGCTCCCCCTTCGCCGGGGCGGGTGGCACGGCGGACCATAGCTGACGGTATGTCAGACATCCATAGGGGTGTCGCGGCACTCCATGGCCGATACTGGTCGGGTTATGGACATCGTCATCCTTGCTGTAGTCATCGCCGTGGTCGTGCTCGGCGCGATCAGCGGGCTCGTCGTCGGCACCCGCCGCAAGAAGCAGCTGCCCCCGCCGCCGCCCGCCGCCCCGGACATCACCGCCCCACCGGCCGAGCCGCACGTCGGCGACGAGGCCGAGACACCGCGCGACGAAGAGCGCCGGACCATAGAGGAGGTGGATCTCCCGGGCGGCGGAACGACGGCCGTCGAGGAACCGCCCGTCGTCGAGGAACTCCCGCCGACCGCGATCGAGGTGCCGGAACCGACCGCCGGCCGCCTGGTCCGGCTGCGCACCCGGCTCTCCCGCTCCCAGAACGCCCTCGGCAAGGGGCTGCTCACGCTCCTGTCGCGCGAGCACCTGGACGAGGAGACCTGGGAGGAGATCGAGGACACCCTGCTCACCGCCGACGTCGGCGTGGCCCCCACCCAGGAGCTGGTCGACGGCCTGCGCGAGCGGGTCAGGGTGCTCGGCACCCGCACCCCCGAGGAGCTGCGCGGCCTGCTGCGCGAGGAGCTGCTCAAGCTCATCGGCACCGACATGGACCGCACGGTCCACACCGAGCCCGAGGCGAGCAAGCCGGGCATCGTGATGGTCGTCGGCGTCAACGGCACCGGCAAGACCACCACCACCGGCAAGCTCGCCCGCGTCCTCGTGGCCGACGGCCGCAGCGTGGTCCTCGGCGCCGCCGACACCTTCCGGGCCGCCGCCGCCGACCAGCTCCAGACCTGGGGCGAGCGCGTCGGCGCCTACACCGTGCGCGGACCCGAGGGCGGCGACCCCGCCTCCGTCGCCTTCGACGCGGTGAAGGAGGGCAAGGAGATGGGCTCCGACGTCGTCCTCATCGACACCGCGGGGCGGCTGCACACCAAGACCGGCCTCATGGACGAGCTCGGCAAGGTCAAGCGGGTCGTGGAGAAGCACGCGCCGCTCGACGAGGTGCTGCTCGTGCTCGACGCCACCACCGGGCAGAACGGCCTCGTGCAGGCCCGTGTCTTCGCCGAGGTCGTCGACATCACCGGCATCGTGCTCACCAAACTGGACGGCACCGCCAAGGGCGGCATCGTCATCGCCGTCCAGCGCGAGCTGGGTGTCCCGGTCAAGCTGATCGGACTCGGCGAGGGCGCCGACGACCTGGCGCCGTTCGAGCCCGAGGCGTTCGTCGACGCCCTGATCGGGGAGTGACACCACCGGCCGCGAACCCGTCCCGCCGCGCGAAGAAGCGCCCGCCACCCAAGGTGCAGTTGGGGGCGGGCGCTTCGCTGTGTACGGCTGGGACACGACCTAAGCGCGCGAGCGGTGGGCCACGTAGGCCAGCGTGCCGAGGAGCAGGCGAGCCGCCGGCGGCTTCGTCGCCGTGTCCAGGGACGGCGGCCGCAGCCAGCGGGCGGAGCCGAGGCCGCCCCGGTCGGAGGGGGGCGCGGTCACGTGGCTGCCGGGGCCGAGGCCGTGCAGGTCGAGGCGGGTGCGATCGTCCCAGCCCATGCGGTAGAGCAGGTCGTGAAGCTCGGCGGCGGCGCCGGGGGCGACCAGGAACTGGGCGCGGCCGCCGGGGGTGGCGATGACCGGGCCGAGGGGGAGTCCCATGCGCTCCAGCCGGGTCAGGGCCCGGCGGCCGGCCGGCTCGGCCACCTCGATGACGTCGAACGTCCGCCCGACGGGGAGCAGCACCGAGGCGCCGGGGTACTCCGACCACGCCTTGCTGACCTCGTCGAGCGTGGCCCCGGCGGGGATGAGGGGGGCGAAGTCCAGAGGGTGCGCGCCGGGGGCCTCGCAGCCGGAACGGCCGCACGAGCAGGCGCCGCCCGTGGCTCGGGTGCCGGGCACCACGTCCCAGCCCCACAGCCCGGTGAACTCGGCCACGGTGGTGCACTCCGAGGAGCGGCCGCGCCGACGCGCGCCGGATCGGATCTCCCGGATACCGCCGATCGTGAAGCCCATGCCCCCTCCAACGGGTCCAGCACGCCGCTGGTTACGGCGTGAAAGCGGATCGTGACCCTCTGTGTTCTCAGGATGGCCGGATACCCCGGCCGCCGCGTCGTCCAGTGCGGCTCGTTGGAGTGTGCGGGGTGGTGGGGCAGGTGACACGCGCCCCTGAATGCTCCGCTCCGCCTGCTTCCGGCCGTCCTATGTCAAGTGAATCGCGTTGCGGCGTACGTGAGTTCATTCGAAGGGGTGGCGAATGGTGGCGATTCCGCGAACGCCATGGCTGCGCCAGTGATCGTAGGATTACTGTGTGTGCACGGAGCCTCGGGGCACATGCACTTGTGGGTATGCCGCGGGCAAGTCGGCTTTCCGTTCGAAGGGTGACAACTGCCGGACGGGCGACCGTGTTTACCGGCATTCTGATAGGGCTTGGCGCACTCGGTGACAAGTGGTCCAAGGGATGGGGGCGTTCCAGTGAGCGGCAACGACGGAAGCGGTACAAGTGCCACCGGCGCGTCGCACGCTGACAAGCGCCCGAACGACCTCCTCTCCTCCTGGTTCGTGCGCAGCGGTTGGTCCAAGGGCGAGCTGGCCCGCCAAGTGAACCGCCGCGCCCGCCAGTTGGGCGCCAACCACATCTCGACCGACACCTCCCGCGTCCGCCGCTGGCTGGACGGGGAGAACCCTCGCGAGCCGATCCCGAGGATCCTGTCCGAGCTGTTCTCCGAGCGGTTCGGCTGCGTCGTCTCCGTCGAGGACCTCGGCCTGCGCACCGCCCGCCAGGCACCGTCCGTGTCCGGCGTCGACCTGCCCTGGACCGGCCCCCAGACGGTCGCCCTGCTCAGCGAGTTCTCCCGCAGCGACCTCATGCTCGCGCGGCGCGGCTTCCTCGGGAGCTCGCTCGCCCTCTCCGCGGGCCCGGCGCTGATCGAGCCGATGCAGCGCTGGCTGGTCCCGGCCCCGGCCGGCGCCGACCGCGACTCCCGGGCCGTCCCGTCCTCCCGGGCCCGCGGGCGCCTGTCCAAGCCCGAGCTGGACCTGCTGCAGTCCACCACGGTGATGTTCCGGCAGTGGGACGCCCAGTGCGGGGGCGGTCTGCGCCGCAAGGCCGTCGTCGGGCAGCTGCACGAGGTGACCGACCTGCTCCAGGAGCCCCAGCCCGAGGCCACCACCCGGAAGCTGTTCAAGGTCGCCGCCGAGCTGGCCGAGCTGGCCGGCTGGATGTCGTACGACGTCGGGCTCCAGCCCACCGCGCAGAAGTACTTCGTCCTCGCGCTGCACGCCGCCAAGGAGGCCGGTGACCGGCCGCTCGGGTCGTACGTCCTGTCCAGCATGAGCCGCCAGATGATCCACCTCGGCCGGCCCGACGACGCCCTGGAGCTGATCCACCTCGCGCAGTACGGCAGCCGGGACTGCGCGAGCCCCCGCACCCAGTCGATGCTGTATGCGATGGAGGCCCGCGCCTACGCCAACATGGGCCAGCCCGGCAAGTGCAAGCGGGCCGTCCGGATGGCCGAGGACACCTTCGCCGAGGCCGACGAGTGGGACGAGCCGGACCCCGACTGGATCCGCTTCTTCTCCGAGGCCGAGCTGTACGGGGAGAACTCCCACTCCTTCCGCGACCTGGCCTATGTGGCCGGCCGCAGCCCCGCGTACGCCTCGCTCGCCGAACCCGTGATGCAGCGCGCCGTGGACCTGTTCGCCCAGGACGGCGAGCACCAGCGGTCGTACGCGCTGAACCTCATCGGCATGGCCACCGTGCACCTGCTGCGGCGCGAGCCCGAGCAGAGCGTGGGCTACGCCGAGCGCGCCATGCGGATCGCCAAGAAGGTCCGCTCCGAACGTGTGAACACTCGTATCCGAAAGACGGTCGACACGGCCGTACGCGACTTCGGGGCACTGGCCGAGGTCGTGGACCTCAACGAGAAGCTCGCCGTGGAACTGCCCGAGACCGCGGAGGCGGTCTGACCACGCGCGTGTGCCCAGGGCACCCCTGACCCCGGCCGCGGCCGGCCCTCCCGAACTGCCCGACTCGGCTCCCCCATGCCAGGTCATCGGAAGGCCGACCGCGGCCGGTTTGCATCCCTCCACGAAGGTTGCGCCACGATAACGATCCGGCGGACCCGGATCCGGCAGTTCATCGACGCGTAACACGCGAGGTGCCTTCGTCACGGCGGCGAAACAACGAGGGGCTCCCACCGAAACCGCGCTGCGCCAATCTCTTGGCGCATAACCGGCCCACCCCTCATTCCGCTCAGGCTTCGCCCGCACGGGGCCGTACCAACGACGAGGAGACGCCGATGGCATCAGCCGCCATCACGCTTGCGGCGGACGCACCCACGCTGTCGTCCGCCAACACAGGCTTCATGCTCATCTGTTCCGCCCTGGTGATGCTCATGACCCCGGGCCTGGCCTTCTTCTACGGAGGCATGGTCCGCGTCAAGAGCACCCTGAACATGCTGATGATGAGCTTCATCAGCCTGGGGATCGTCACCATCCTGTGGGTGCTGTACGGCTTCTCCCTGGCGTTCGGCACCGACTCCGGCAGCCTCATCGGCTGGTCCTCCGACTTCGTGGGCCTCAGCGGGGTCGGGCTGACGCAGCTCTGGGACGGCTACACCATCCCGGTCTACGTCTTCGCCGTCTTCCAGTTGATGTTCGCCGTCATCACGCCCGCCCTGATCAGCGGCGCGCTCGCGGACCGCGTGAAGTTCTCCGCGTGGGCCCTGTTCATCACGCTGTGGGTCACGATCGTGTACTTCCCGGTCGCCCACTGGGTCTGGGGGGCGGGCGGCTGGGCCTTCGAGCTCGGTGTGATCGACTTCGCCGGCGGTACGGCCGTCCACATCAACGCGGGTGCCGCGGCGCTCGGCGTGATCCTGGTCATCGGCAAGCGCGTCGGCTTCAAGAAGGACCCGATGCGCCCGCACAGCCTCCCGCTGGTCATGCTCGGCGCCGGTCTGCTGTGGTTCGGCTGGTTCGGCTTCAACGCCGGTTCGTGGCTCGGCAACGACGACGGCGTCGGCGCGCTGATGTTCGTCAACACGCAGGTCGCGACCGCTGCCGCCGTCCTCGGCTGGCTCGCCTACGAGAAGATCCGCCACGGCGCGTTCACCACCCTCGGTGCCGCCTCCGGCGCGGTCGCGGGCCTCGTCGCCATCACCCCGTCGGGCGGCGCGGTCTCCCCGCTCGGCGCCATCGCGGTCGGCCTCATCGCCGGTGTCGTGTGCGCCATGGCGGTCGGCCTGAAGTACAGGTTCGGCTACGACGACTCCCTCGACGTCGTCGGCGTCCACCTCGTCGGCGGCGTCATCGGCTCCCTGCTCATCGGCTTCTTCGCCACCGGCGGCGGCCAGTCCGACGTGGCCGGCCTCTTCTACGGCGGCGGCCTGGCCCAGTTCTGGAAGCAGTGCGCCGGTGTCTTCGGCGTCCTCGCCTACTCGCTGGTCGCCTCCGCGGTCCTCGCCTTCCTGCTCGACAAGACGATCGGGATGCGCGTCTCCGAGGACGAGGAGATCGCAGGCATCGACCAGGCCGAGCACGCCGAGACCGCATACGACTTCAGCGGTGCCGGTGGCGGTGCCGCCCGTACCGCCGCGGCCCCTGCCCCGGTCGCCGCGGCCGAGAGCAAGAAGGTGGACGCATGAAGCTCATCACCGCCGTCGTCAAGCCCCACCGGCTCGACGAGATCAAGGAAGCCCTCCAGGCTTTCGGAGTGCACGGCCTGACGGTCACCGAGGCCAGCGGTTACGGTCGTCAGCGGGGGCACACCGAGGTCTACCGCGGTGCCGAGTACACCGTCGACCTGGTCCCGAAGATCCGCATCGAGGTCCTGGCCGAGGACGACGACGCCGAGCAGCTGATCGACGTCATCGTCAAGGCGGCCCGCACCGGCAAGATCGGTGACGGCAAGGTCTGGTCCCTGCCGGTCGAGACGGCCGTACGCGTCAGGACCGGCGAGCGCGGTCCCGACGCGCTCTGAACAGAAGAAGAACAGGAGCTGCCGGGTGTCGAGTACGGATGTGCGTGACGAAGCAGAGGACTCGGGACCCAGCGGCTACGCGGCGGCCCGGCTGCGCCTCCTCACCGAGGGGGTGCGGTCCGGGCCGCCGCGCCGCTCCGCCCTCGCCCAGCTCACCGACGAGTGGCTGAACGGCCTGTTCGCCGCGGGCGCCGGAGGCATGCGGGGCGTCGCCCTGGTCGCCGTCGGCGGCTACGGCCGCGGCGAGCTGTCCCCGCGCAGCGACCTGGACCTCCTCCTGCTGCATGACGGAGGCGACGGCACGGCGGTCGCCGCCCTCGCCGACCGGATCTGGTACCCGGTCTGGGACCTCGGCCTCGCCCTCGACCACTCCGTGCGCACCCCCGCCGAGGCCCGCAAGACCGCCGCCGACGACCTCAAGGTGCAGCTGGGCCTGCTGGACGCCCGGCACATCGCGGGCGACCTCGGCCTCACCACGGGACTGCGCACCGCCGTCCTCGCCGACTGGCGCAACCAGGCGGCCAAGCGGCTGCCCGAGCTCCAGGAGCTGTCCGCCGAGCGCGCCCAGCGTCAGGGCGAACTCCAGTACCTGCTGGAACCCGACCTCAAGGAGGCCCGCGGCGGACTGCGGGACGCCACCATCCTGCGCGCCGTCGCCGCCTCCTGGCTGGCGGACGCCCCCCGCGAGGGCCTCGCCGACGCCCGGCGCCGGCTGCTCGACGTCCGGGACGCGCTGCACCTGGCCACCGGCCGGGCCACCGACCGCCTCGCCCTGCAGGAGCAGGACCAGGTCGCCGCCGAACTGGGCCTGCTCGACGCCGACACCCTGCTGCGCCAGGTGTACGAGGCGGCCCGGGTCATCTCGTACGCCAGCGACGTCACCTGGCGCGAGGTGGGCCGTGTGCTGCGGGCCCGCGCGGTACGGCCGAGGCTGCGGGCCATGCTGGGCGGCGGGAAGCCCACCGCGGAACGCTCCCCGCTGGCCGAGGGCGTCGTCGAGCAGGACGGCGAGGTGGTGCTCGCCCGCGCCGCGCGCCCCGACCGCGACCCCGTGCTCCCGCTGCGCGCCGCGGCGGCCGCCGCCCAGGCCGGGCTCCCGCTCTCCCTGCACGCCGTCCGGCGCATGGCGACCGGGGTGCGCCCGCTGCCCACCCCCTGGCCCGCCGAGGCACGCGAACAGCTCGTCACCCTGCTGGGCTCGGGCCGGCCGACCGTGGAGGTCTGGGAGGCGCTGGAGGCCGAGGGGCTGATCACCCACTTCCTGCCCGACTGGGAACGGGTGCGCTGCCGCCCGCAGCGCAACGCCGTCCACATCTGGACCGTCGACCGGCACCTCATCGAGACCGCCGTGCGCGCCTCCGGGTTCACCCGCCGCGTCCACCGTCCCGACCTGCTGCTGGTCGCCGCGCTGCTGCACGACATCGGCAAAGGCTGGCCCGGCGACCACTCGGTGGCCGGCGAGATCATCGTCAAGGACATGGCCGCCCGGATCGGCTTCGACCGCGACGACGTGGCGGTCCTGTCTACCCTGGTCCGCCACCACCTGCTGCTCGTCGAGACGGCCACCCGGCGCGACCTGGAGGACCCGGCTACCGTCCGCGCGGTCGCGGACGCGGTCGGCACGCCCGGCACGCTGGAGCTGCTGCACGCCCTGACCGAGGCGGACGCCCTGGCCACCGGCCCCGCCGCCTGGTCGGCGTGGCGCGGCTCCCTCGTCGCCGACCTGGTCAAACGGGTCGGCGCGGTACTCGCCGGGGACGTCCCGGACGAGCCCGAGGCCGCCGCGCCCACCGCCGAGCAGGAACGTCTCGCCCTCGAGGCGATCGCCGTCGGCAGCCCCGTCCTGGCGCTGCGCGCCCAGACGGAGCCACCGGCCGGGGACGGACTCGCCGGGGACCCGGAGCCCCTCGGTGTCGAGCTCCTGATCGCCGTCCCCGACCAGCCGGGCGTGCTGCCCGCCGTCGCGGGCGTCCTCGCCATGCACCGGCTGACCGTGCGCACCGCCGAGCTGAGGGCCCTGGACCTGCCCGACGGCGTCGACGGCTCCGTCCTCCTGCTGAACTGGCGGGTCGCCGCCGAGTACGGCTCCCTGCCGCAGGCGACCCGGCTGCGCGCCGACCTCGTCCGGGCGCTGGACGGCTCCCTGGACATCGCCGGGAAGCTCGCGGAGCGGGACGCCGCCTACCCGCGCCGGCGGGGTGTCATGGCGCCGCCGCCCCGGGTCACCGTGCATCCGGCGGCGTCCCGGCTGGCCACCGTCATCGAGGTGCGCGCCCAGGACGCGCCGGGCCTGCTGTTCCGGATCGGCCGCGCGCTGGAGGACGCGAGCGTGCGGGTGCGCAGCGCGCACGTCAGCACGCTGGGCGCCAACGCCGTCGACGCGTTCTACGTCACAGGTCCCGAGGGCGCGCCCCTGCCCGACGAGGAGGCCGTGTCCGTGGCCCGCAAGCTGGAGGAGACGCTGCGGGGCTGACCGGGGGATCCCGGTCACCTGTGTCGCCGGGATACTCTGGAGGGCGATTCCCAGCTGCCACCGACCCCGAGGACCGCGAGCGCCGTGTTCGATACTCTTTCCGATCGCCTCTCAGCGACGTTCAAGAACCTGCGTGGCAAGGGACGGCTCTCCGAAGCGGACATCGACGCCACCGCGCGCGAGATCCGTATCGCGCTCCTCGAAGCGGACGTGGCGCTGCCCGTCGTGCGGACGTTCATCAAGAACGTCAAGGAGCGGGCCCTCGGTGCCGAGGTCTCCCGGGCGCTGAACCCGGCGCAGCAGGTCCTGAAGATCGTCAACGACGAGCTCGTCACGATCCTGGGCGGCGAGACCCGCCGGCTGCGCTTCGCCAAGCAGCCGCCCACCGTGATCATGCTGGCCGGTCTGCAGGGTGCCGGTAAGACCACCCTCGCGGGCAAGCTCGGCCGCTGGCTGAAGGAGCAGGGCCACTCGCCGCTGCTGGTCGCCGCCGACCTCCAGCGCCCGAACGCCGTGAACCAGCTCAGCGTCGTCGCCGAGCGCGCCGGTGTCGCGGTCTACGCGCCCGAGCCGGGCAACGGCGTCGGCGACCCGGTCAAGGTCGCCAGGGACTCGATCGACTTCGCCAAGTCCCGTGTCCACGACATCGTCATCGTCGACACCGCCGGCCGTCTCGGCATCGACCAGGAGATGATGCGGCAGGCCGCGGACATCCGCGACGCCGTCTCCCCGGACGAGATCCTCTTCGTCGTCGACGCGATGATCGGTCAGGACGCGGTCAACACCGCCGAGGCCTTCCGCGACGGTGTCGGCTTCGACGGTGTGGTGCTCTCCAAGCTCGACGGTGACGCCCGCGGTGGTGCGGCCCTGTCGATCCGGCAGATCACCGGCAAGCCGATCATGTTCGCCTCCAACGGCGAGAAGCTCGACGACTTCGACGCCTTCCACCCCGACCGGATGGCCTCCCGCATCCTCGACATGGGTGACCTGCTCACCCTGATCGAGCAGGCGGAGAAGACGTTCAGCCAGGAAGAGGCCGAGAAGATGGCCTCCAAGCTGGCGTCCAAGAAGGGCCAGGACTTCACCCTGGACGACTTCCTGGCCCAGATGGAGCAGGTCCGGAAGATGGGCAGCATCAGCAAGCTGCTCGGCATGCTGCCCGGCATGGGCCAGATCAAGGACCAGATCAACAACCTCGACGAGCGGGACGTCGACCGCACCGCCGCGATCATCAAGTCGATGACGCCGGGCGAGCGCCAGGACCCGACGATCATCAACGGCTCGCGGCGCGCCCGTATCGCCAAGGGCTCCGGCGTCGAGGTCAGCGCCGTCAAGAACCTGGTCGAGCGGTTCTTCGAGGCCCGCAAGATGATGTCCCGCATGGCCCAGGGCGGCGGGATGCCCGGCATGCCGGGGATGCCGGGCATGGGCGGGGGCCCCGGCCGTAGCAAGAAGCAGCCGAAGAAGGCCAAGGGCAAGCAGCGCTCCGGCAACCCGATGAAGCGCAAGCAGCAGGAGCAGGAGGAGGCCGCCCGCCGCGCCGCCGCCGCGCAGGGCGGCGGGGCCTTCGGCGTGCCGGGCCAGCAGCCCGGCAAGGACTTCGAGCTCCCGGACGAGTTCAAGAAGTTCATGGGCTGACCGCTCCCGTACGTCGCGCAGGGCGTCTCTCCTTCGGGAGGGGCGCCCTCTGCGCATGCCGAGGCCCGGCGACTGCCGTAACGTCCAGATATGAGCGATACCGCGCCACGACGGAAGGATCCGGAACAGCCGTGGCGCACCGAGGGCACACCGGAGGAGCCGTCCGGGCGGTCCGGCGGCCGCAGGATGCGCGGCCGTTGGTGGGGGCTGGCCGTCACCGTGGTGGTCGTGTTCCTGCTCGCCTACGTGGGCCTGAACTACCTCGACCGGGGCAACGAGCCGACGATCTCGTACACCGAGTTCAGCAGGCAGGTCGAGGCGGGCAACATCTCCAAGATCTACTCCAAGGGCGACGCCATCCAGGGCGAGCTCAAGAAGGCCCGGGACGCCCCCGGCGACGGCGGGACGTACACCAAGTTCCACACCCAGCGCCCCTCGTTCGCCGAGGACGACCTCTGGCGGGAGCTCAACAGCCGGGGTGTCACCGTGACCGCGGAGCCGGTCGTCAAGGAGCGCGGTGTCCTCACCAACCTGTTGATCTCCCTCGCGCCGATCGTCGTCATCGTCGCGGTGTGGATCTTCATCGCCCGGCGGTTCGGCCCGGGCCGCGGCGGTGCCGGCGGCATGTTCGGGCGCAAGCCGCCGCCCAAACCCGTCGAGCTGCTGCCGGGCCGGCACCGCACCACCTTCGCCGACGTCGCCGGCATCGACGAGGTCAAGGGCGAACTCGACGACGTCGTCGACTTCCTGGAACACCCCGACGCCTACCGCGCGATGGGCGCGAAGATGCCCCGCGGCGTCCTCCTCGCGGGCCCGCCCGGCACCGGCAAGACCCTGCTCGCGCGGGCCGTGGCCGGCGAGGCGGGCGTGCCGTTCTTCTCCGCCTCCGCCTCCGAGTTCATCGAGATGATCGTCGGCGTCGGCGCGTCCCGCGTCCGTGAGCTCTTCGCCGAGGCCCGCAAAGTGGCACCGTCGATCATCTTCATCGACGAGATCGACACCATCGGACGGGTCCGCAGCGGCGGCGCCTCGGTCGGCGGCCACGACGAGCGCGAGCAGACCCTGAACCAGATCCTCACCGAGATGGACGGCTTCACCGGCTCCGAGGGCGTCGTCGTCCTCGCGGCCACCAACCGCGCCGACATCCTCGACCCCGCGCTGACCCGGCCCGGCCGCTTCGACCGCGTCGTCAACGTCTCCCCGCCGGACCGCCGCGGCCGCGAGGCCATCCTGCGCATCCACACCCGCGACATCCCGCTCGCCGACGACGTGGACCTGGCCCAGCTGGCCCGCACCACGCCCGGCATGACCGGCGCGGACCTGGCCAACCTCGCCAACGAGGGCGCGCTGCTCGCGGTCCGCAGGGGCCAGTCCCAGGTGACGGCCAGGGATCTGTCCGAGGCGCTGGAGAAGGTGCAGCTCGGCGCCGAACGCACCATTGTGATGACCGAGGAGGACCGGCGGCGCACCGCCTACCACGAGAGCGGCCACGCCCTGCTCGGCATGCTCCAGCCCGGCGCCGACCCGGTCCGCAAGGTCACCATCGTGCCGCGCGGCCGGGCCCTCGGCGTCACCATGTCCACCCCGGAGGTGGAGCGGTACGCGCACTCCGAGGAGTACCTGCGCGGACGCATCATCGGCGCCCTGGGCGGCATGGCCGCCGAGGAGGAGATCTACGGCGTCGTCACCACCGGCGCGGAGAGCGACCTCGAACAGGTCACCGCCATCGCCCGCGGCATGGTCGCCCGCTGGGGCATGAGCGAACGGGTCGGCCGGCTGTCCGCCCTGCCGAGCGACGCCCAGCAGGCGTACGGGCTCTCCGCGGCCCCCCACACCCTGGACGTCATCGACACCGAGATGCGCCGCATCGTCGACGCCTGCTACGAGGAGGCCCGCCACACACTCCGCGAGCACCGAGGCCGGCTGGACGCCCTGGCGCAGGCCCTGCTGGAGCAGGAGACCCTGGAGGAGGCCGACGCCTACCGGGTCGCCGGCATCCCGTGGCCGCCGAAGGACGACGCCGCGTAGCGGACCGGGGCGGCCGAGCTCACGGTACGCGCGCGATCAGGTACCGGAAGACGTTCGGCATCCACACCGTCCCGTCCCGCCGCTGATGCGGATGCAGCGCCTCGGTCAGCTCCTTGTCGACCTGCACCTGGTCCGTCGCCGTGATCGCCGCGTCGAACAGCCCCGTGGACAGCAATCCGCGCACGGCGCTGTCCACGTCCGCGTACCCGAACGGGCAGGCCACCCGGCCGGACCCGTCCATCCGCAGCCCCGCCCGCTCGGCGACCTCCTCCAGGTCGTCCCGCAGCGCCGGGCGCCAACTGCCCGCGCCCCGCAACGGATCGGCCAGCTTCGTGGCGACCCGCAGCACCGACGAGGTCGCACAGCGCTCGGGCGGCCCCCAGCCCGCCAGCACCACCGGCGCACCCCGCCCGGCGAGCGGGGTCGCGGACGCCAGCAGACCCGCCAGCCCTTCCGCGTCGCCGTCCAGGCACCCGATGGGCTCGAAGGCGGTCACGACCGTGAAGGCTTGCGACCGCGCCTCCCTCGCGTCCCCCAAGGTGCCGACGAGCCGCGTGCCGCTGCGCGCGCGTGCGTCCCCGCCCGCGGGGAGCAGCCGCTGCCGCGCCAGGGCGAGCCGCTCGGGAGCGGTCGCCTCGACGCCGGTGACGGCCGCGCCTCTGGACGCCGCCATCAGCAGCGCGAGTCCGCTGCCGCATCCCAGGCCCAGCAGCCTGCTGCCGGGACCCACCTCCAAGCGCTCGTAGACCGCCTCGTAGAGCGGGACCAGCATCCGCTCCTGGATCTCGGACCAGTCACGCGCGCGTGCACACGGGTCCACGCGCGGGGCCCGGCCCGCGCGAGGCAGACGCTGCCGCACGAGCGTAGGTGTCATGTAAAGCGCCCCAATCCGCCGAGAGTTGTCGCGATGCCCGCTTCCGTCGCCCCCGTGGCACGCGCTCGCGCTCCCCCCGTATGCCAGGTAACTCCGCGCCCGTCCCCGCGTCCAGGGGTTGCGGGGCCCTGCTTGTGGCTTCCCCGTGTCCGTGGCCAAAATTCACATTCCGGTAATCGGAGGCCGTACGATTCCGTCATGGCGAAGGCACCCGTACTCACGCCCCGGGCCGACGACTTCCCGCGCTGGTACCAGGACCTGGTCGCCAAGGCGGAGCTGGCCGACAACGGCCCGGTGCGCGGCACCATGGTCATCCGGCCGTACGGGTACGGCCTGTGGGAGCGCATGCAGGCCGAGCTGGACGCCCGCATCAAGGCGACCGGCACCCAGAACGCCTACTTCCCGGTGCTGATCCCGCAGTCCTTGCTGGCCCGTGAGGCCGACCACGTCGAGGGGTTCGCGCCCGAACTCGCGGTGGTCACGCACGGCGGCGGCAAGGAGCTGGAGGAGCCCGCCGTGGTCCGCCCCACCTCCGAGATGATCGTCAACGAGTACTTCGCCAAATGGGTGCAGAGCTACCGCGATCTGCCGCTGCTGATCAACCAATGGGCGAATGTGGTGCGTTGGGAGCTGCGGCCGCGCCTGTTCCTGCGCACGACCGAGTTCCTGTGGCAGGAGGGCCACACCGCGCACGCCACCTACGAGGAGGCCCGTGACTTCGCCGCGCGCATCCACCGCGAGGTCTACGAGGACTTCATGGTGAACGTCCTCGCCATGGACGTCCTCCCCGGCCGCAAGACCACGAGGGAGCGCTTCGCCGGAGCCGTCAACACCCTCACGCTCGAAGGCATGATGGGCGACGGCAAGGCCCTGCAGATGGCCACCAGCCACGAACTGGGCCAGAACTTCGCCAAGGCGTTCGACACGCGCTATCTCTCCGCGGAGGGGCGGCAGGAACTGGTCTGGCAGACCTCCTGGGGCTCGACCACCCGCATGATCGGTGCGCTGGTGATGATGCACGGCGACGACGACGGCCTGCGCGTGCCGCCGCGGCTGGCGCAGACCCAGGTCGTCGTGGTCGCGGTCAAGGACGACGAACGGGTTCTGGCCACGGTCCGGGAGACCGGCGCCCGGCTCGCCGCAGCCGGTCTGAGGGTCCAAGTCGACGACCGCACGGACACCCCTTTCGGCCGCCGGATCGTGGACTGGGAGCTGAAGGGCGTGCCGGCCCGCGTCGAGGTCGGCCCCCGTGACCTCGAGAACGGCACGGCGATGCTGGCCCGGCGGATCCCCGGCGGCAAGGAGCCGATCGCGCTCGACGCGCTGGCGGCCCGGCTGCCCGCGCTCCTGGAGGAGGACCAGGCGCTGCTGCTGGCGCAGTCCCGTGAGCGCCGCGCCTCCCGGACCGCGGACGTGGCGACCGCCGAGGAGGCCGTCGAGGCGGTGGCGGGCGGCGGCTGGGCGCGCCTGCCGTGGGCCGCGCTCGGCCCGGAAGGCGAGGCCGGCCTCGCCGAGCAGGCGGTGACCGTACGGTGTCTGGTCGCCGCGGACGGGTCGGTGCCGGACTCCGAGGACGCGCCCGGTAACGTCGCGGTCGTCGCGCGCGCTTACTGAGATGACGCCGGGGGAGCGACAGCGGCCGAAACGCCTCTTGCGCACGCGCCCATCACAGGGGTGACCGCGTCTGGACCCGGCCTACGCGCCGGGTCGTACGTCAGGCTACGCACCGGCTTGGTACGAGCTGTAAGCCTTTCTCCGCAGATCAGCGCACCCGCCCTCGTCGGTGCGCATCATTCCCGACTGACGGGTACGTGCAAATTATTTGGGATGCCCTGGAATCGGAACACAGCGGCACCCCGGCTCGTTGTCATTACGTGAGCACGACACAGACACCACCTGTTCTCGCCGCGGAGCTGGCACAGGCGTGGGCCGACATTCAGCGGTACCACCCCGAGCTGCCGGATCTCGCCGCGCCAGAGTCCCTGATCGGGGAGTCGTCGTCCGCGTGCGGTCACGAACTCTCCTTCGAGCGACTGCTCCATGAGGCAGTCCATGGCATCGCCGCCGCGCGCGGCATCCGGGACACGTCCCGGGCCGGCCGTTACCACAACCGCAGATTCCTCACCATCGCCGAGGAGCTGGGCCTGGACCATCCCGAGGAGCCGCACCCGAGCAGCGGTTTCTCCCTGGTCACGCTCAACCCCGAGGCCAAGCGCCGGTACCGCCCGACCATCGAGCGGCTCCAGCGGGCCCTGAAGGCCCACATGGCGGCGACCTCCTCGGACACCGGCAGGACCTTCCGGGGCCCGGCCGCACGGCACGGGTCCTCCGGGGGCGGCGTCCGCGTCAAAGCGGTCTGCGACTGCGGCCGCAACGTCCGCGTCGTCCCCTCGGTCCTCGCCCAGGCCCCGATCGTGTGCGGCGGCTGCGGCAAGCCGTTCCGCATCCCGGAGGTCATGGGAGCTGCGTGACGCGCTCGCACGGCGTCCGGCACCGGCATCTCGTGGCTGCCGGTCAGGGACGCGGGGCGAGGCGGGTGCCGCCGTGACCCCGGGCGGCCGTCCCGTCGAGGACGGCCCGGCCGGGCGCGAGCGGCACCCCGCGGCGTCGGGCCGCTCGTGGCCGATGCTCACGGCACCCGGTCCGCCGGGTGCCCCTTCGCCATGCCCGCGCAGCCGGCCGCCCGCGGCCGGGAGCGACCCGCCGGGTGTGGCACAATGGCTAGCTGTACTCGACAGCCGCACAGGACCCCTCTCTCCTCCGGCTGACGCGTCCATCGGGCACTCGGGTACCGCAACCCCACGCGGCCGTCCCGCCGTGCCCAACCACGTCAAATCCAGGAGAACCCACTCCAGTGGCAGTCAAGATCAAGCTGAAGCGTCTGGGCAAGATCCGTTCGCCTCACTACCGCATCGTCGTCGCCGACTCCCGTACCCGTCGTGACGGCCGTGCGATCGAGGAGATCGGCAAGTACCACCCGACCTACAACCCGTCGGTCATGGAGGTGGACGCCGAGCGCGTGGCGTACTGGCTGGGTGTCGGCGCGCAGCCGACCGAGCCCGTCCTCGCCATCCTGAAGAAGACCGGCGACTGGCAGAAGTTCAAGGGCGAGCCCGCCCCGGCTCCGCTGCTGACCGCCGAGCCGAAGAAGGCGCGCCCGACGTTCGAGGCCCTCGGTGGCGACGACGAGGGCAAGGGTGAGGCGATCACCCAGAAGAAGAAGGCGGAGAAGAAGGACGAGGCCTCGGCCGAGTCCGAGTCGGCCGAGGCCTGAGCATGCTCGAGGAGGCTCTCGAGCACCTCGTGAAGGGCATCGTCGACAACCCTGACGATGTGCAGGTCGCCTCGCGCGACCTGCGCCGCGGGCGTGTGCTGGAGGTCCGGGTCCACCCCGACGACCTCGGCAAGGTGATCGGCCGCAACGGCCGCACCGCACGCGCTCTGCGCACCGTCGTGGGCGCCATCGGCGGCCGCGGTGTCCGCGTCGACCTCGTCGACGTGGACCACGTCCGCTGACGCCGAACACAGCACCGGCTCGGGCCGGGGAGGGCCACTGGGCCGTCCCCGGCCCGTAGTCGTATATGAAGTCATGCCGCAGGCACACGACAGGAGATGGGACACGTGCAGCTGGTAGTCGGACGGATCGGCCGGGCCCACGGCATCAAGGGCGAGGTCACCGTCGAGGTACGCACCGACGAGCCGGAGCTGCGGCTCGCGCCCGGAGCCGTGCTCGCCACCGATCCCGCCTCCACGGGACCCCTCACCATCGAGAGCGGCCGCGTCCACAGCGGCCGCCTCCTGCTCCGCTTCGAGGGCGTACGCGACCGCACCGGCGCCGAGGCCCTGCGCAACACCCTCCTGATCGCGGACGTCGACCCCGACGAGCTGCCCGAGGAGGAGGACGAGTACTACGACCACCAGCTCATGGACCTGGACGTGGTCACCGCGGACGGCGTCGAGGTCGGCCGCATCACCGAGGTCTCGCACCTGCCCTCCCAGGACCTGTTCATCGTCGAACGGCCCGACGGGAGCGAGGTGATGATCCCCTTCGTCTCCGAGATCGTCACCGAGATCGACCTGGAGGAGCAGCGGGCCGTCATCGCCCCGCCGCCGGGCCTCATCGACGACCGCGCGGAGATCGCCTCGTCCCGCGACGCGGAGGCCGAGAGCTGATGCGGCTCGACGTCGTCACGATCTTCCCCGAGTACCTGGACCCCCTGAACGTCTCCCTCGTCGGCAAGGCACGCGCGCGCGGGCAGCTGAACGTCCAGGTGCACGACCTGCGCCGGTGGACCTACGACCGCCACAACACGGTCGACGACACCCCGTACGGCGGCGGCCCCGGCATGGTCATGAAGACCGAGCCCTGGGGCGACGCGCTCGACTCCGTCCTGGCCGACGGCTACGAGAGCGGCGCCGGCCGGCCCACCCTGATCGTCCCCACCCCCAGCGGGCGGCCCTTCACCCAGGAACTCGCCGTCGAACTGTCCGAGCGGCCCTGGCTGATCTTCACCCCGGCCCGCTACGAGGGCATCGACCGCCGCGTCATCGACGAGTACGGCACCCGGATGCCCGTGCACGAGGTGTCCATCGGCGACTACGTCCTCGCCGGCGGCGAGGCGGCCGTCCTCGTGATCACCGAGGCCGTGGCCCGGCTGGTGCCCGGCGTCCTCGGCAACGCCGAGTCGCACCGCGACGACTCCTTCGCGCCCGGTGCCATGGCGAGCCTGCTGGAGGGCCCCGTCTACACCAAGCCGCCCGAGTGGCGCGGCCGGGACATCCCGGAGGTGCTGCTCAGCGGCCACCACGGCAGGATCGCCCGCTGGCGCCGCGACGAGGCCCTGCGGCGCACCACGGCCCACCGGCCCGACCTGATCGCACGCTGCGAGCCCGCCGCCTTCGACAAGAAGGACCGTGAGATGCTCTCCATCCTGGGCTGGATGCCCGACCCGGAGGGCGAGCGGTTCGGCCGATTTTGGCGCAGGACCGAGGCCGTGGAAGAATAGGCCGCTGTTGTGCGCTGTCCGGCGTGCGCCCCTGCCACAGGGGGACACGACGCCCGCCCTGACGGGCACAGCACTCATCGAACACCTAATGCCGTTGATGACCTGTGGCATCAGCGAAGAAAGCAGACGAAATGTCTCACCTGCTCGACTCCCTCGACGCCACGTCGCTGCGCAGCGACGTCCCGGCCTTCCGCCCCGGCGACACCGTCAACGTCCACGTGCGCGTCATCGAGGGCAACCGCTCCCGTGTGCAGCAGTTCAAGGGCGTGGTGATCCGCCGCCAGGGTGCCGGCGTGCGCGAGACCTTCACGGTCCGCAAGGTCTCCTTCTCCGTCGGCGTCGAGCGCACCTTCCCGGTGCACACCCCGATCGTGGAGAAGATCGAGCTCGTCACCCGGGGTGACGTGCGTCGCGCCAAGCTGTACTACCTGCGCGAGCTGCGCGGCAAGGCCGCGAAGATCAAGGAGAAGCGCGACAACTGAGCGCTTCCGGGGGCTCGCCCCCGAGGGGTCCGCGGCGGGGCCGGATAGCATCTGGCCTCGATGGACACCGAAGCACAGCACACGGAGCGCGACCGCTCCTCCCGCCCTTCCGGCACCGGGTACGCCCCGGACCCGGAGGGCCGGGAGGGACGGTCGCGTTTCGCGTTGCCGGCCGGGATCACCGGCCGGCTCCCCGGCGGCCGGTACAGCCTGACCCTGCTGCTGGTCCTGGTGGGCGTCCTGCTGCTCAACCTGTTCGTCGCGCGGCCGTTCGAGATTCCCAGCGGATCCATGGAGCCCGCATTGAGGATCGGCGACCGCGTAGTCGTAAATAAGTTGGCGTACCGTTTCGATGCCGGGCCGCGGCGCGGCGATGTCGTCGTGTTCGACGGAACCGGGTATTTCGGGGACGCCGACTACATCAAACGCGTTGTGGGTGTGGGGGGAGACCACGTGGTCTGCTGTGACAGGGAGGGGAGGATCCAGGTGAACGGCCGCCCGGTCGACGAGTCGACGTTCCTGTACCCCGGCGACCGCCCGTCCACCGTGCGGTTCGACGTCGTCGTCCCCGACGGCAGGCTCTTCGTCCTCGGCGACCACCGCGGCGCCTCCAGCGACTCCCGCGACCACCTGGGCTCACCCGGCGGCGGCATGATCCCGGTCGACGACGTCATCGGCCGCGCCGAGGCGATCGTCTCGCCCGCGGCCCACTGGACCCGACTGCACCGTCCGGACGCCTACGCGCGCGTGCCCGCCCCGGACGGCGCCCATGGGTAACCGTGGCAAGCCGCGCGGCGTACCCACCAGTGCCGCCGACAACCTGCTGCCCACCGGCTCCCGGCGTGCGTCCGGCCCCACGGGCGGCCGCAGCCGCGCCGAACGGCGCAAGCTCCAGCGCAAGGTCAAACGCCGCCGCAGGCGCTCCGCGATCAAGGAGATACCCCTCCTCGTCGGCGTCGCCGTCCTGATAGCGCTCGTCCTGAAGACCTTCCTCGTCCAGGCCTTCGTGATCCCGTCCGGCTCCATGGAGCAGACGATCCAGGTCGGCGACCGCGTCCTCGTCGACAAGCTGACCCCGTGGTTCGGCAACAAGCCCGAGCGCGGCGACGTCGTGGTCTTCAAGGACCCCGGCGGCTGGCTCAATGACGAGCGGACGACCGTGAAGAAGGACGACCCCGTCGTCGTCAAGCAGGTCAAGGAGGCCCTCACCTTCATCGGCCTGCTGCCGTCCGACGACGAGAAGGACCTGATCAAACGGGTCGTCGGCGTCGGCGGCGACCGCGTCAAGTGCTGCGACGCGCAAGGACGGGTCACCGTCAACGGCGTTCCCCTGAACGAGGACTACCTGTATCCCGGCAACACCCCCTCCAAGACACAGTTCGACATCACCGTCCCCCAGGGCCGGCTGTGGATGATGGGCGACCACCGGGCGAACTCCGCCGACTCCCGCGCCCACCAGGACCAGGAGTACGGCGGCACGGTCTCCGAGGACGAGGTCGTCGGACGCGCGAAGTGGATCGCCTGGCCTTTCGGGCACTGGACCAGCCTGGACGAGCCGAACACCTACGCCTCGGTGGCCGACTCGGTGCCGGGGTCGACTGCGTCGGTCCCGCTGTCGCATAGGGTTGCCTCGGACGAATCGAACGGAACGCTCCAGCTCCCGAGCCCTGCGGAACTCCCGCTCGTTATGGGAGTGGTGGGCCTGCGCCGCGCATGGGGCAGGCAGCGGCACAGAGTAAGGAGTTGGCGTGGGGGATGTGGCGGTTGGCGCACGGTCCGGGCACGACGGCGAGGAGCACCGCGGACACCCCGTGGGAGCAGCCGACCCGACCGCGGACGGCGCCGTGACCTCCGGGAATGAGCCCGGATCCGGCAATGACGGCGGACGGTCGGGCGGGCAGCCCCCGACCGGCGGCGAGGGGTCGGGCGGGGCCGCTCCCGCGAAGAAGCAGCGCTCCTTCTGGAAGGAGCTGCCGATCCTGATCGGGATCGCGCTCGTCCTCGCGCTGCTGATCAAGACGTTCCTGGTACAGGCGTTCTCGATCCCCTCCGACTCGATGCAGAACACCCTCCAGCAGGGTGACCGCGTCCTCGTCGACAAGCTCACCCCGTGGTTCGGCTCCGAGCCGCAGCGCGGCGAGGTCGTCGTCTTCCACGACCCCGACCAGTGGCTCGCCGGGGAGCCCACCCCCGACCCGAACGCCCTGCAGACCTTCCTCAGCTGGATCGGCCTGATGCCGTCCTCCGAGGAGAAGGACCTGATCAAGCGGGTGATCGGCGTCGGCGGCGACACCGTGGAGTGCAAGGGCACGGGCCCGCTGACGGTCAACGGCAAGGCGCTGAACGAGCCCTACGTCTACCCGGGCAACACCCCGTGCAGCCAGGACGACCAGGGCGGTCAGTTCAAGGTGAAGGTCCCCAAGGGCTTCATCTGGGTGATGGGCGACCACCGGCAGAACTCCCGGGACTCGCGCTACAACCGGTCCGACGAGAACCACGGCATGGTCCCCGTCGACAAGGCCGTCGGCCGTGCCGTCGTCATCGCGTGGCCGGTCGGCCGCTGGGACACCCTGCCGGTTCCGGACACCTTCGACCAGGACCTCAGCACGCGGTCCGCGGCCCTGACGGTCGCGCCGCCGAGCCTCGCCCTGGCCGGAGCGGTGCCGCTGGTGCTGTGGCGCCGTCAGCGGCCCAAGGCCGAGCGGACGCGCTGAGCGGCCGGGACACCGCGTCCCGGACCGTCCCGGGCCGCCGCACCGGGCCCGCCGCGGAGTACGGCACCAGCCGTTCCGTTTCGCACCCGCGGCTGGCGAAAGCTTTGCCGAGCCGCCGGCCCGCGGGCCCCTGAGGGGCTGCCCGGCGTCGGTACCGCCGGGTAGGGTGCGGGTCCATGGGTGGCGAGAGCACGACACGTACGGCGCCGCGTCCCGGCGCGAGCAAGGGCCCGGTGGGCAGCCGGACCGGGCAGGTGCTGTCCGGGCTGGCCGTGGCGCTGGGTCTGCTGCTGTTCCTGGGCGGCTTCGCCTGGGGAGCGGTCGTGTACCGGCCGTACACCGTCCCCACCAGCTCGATGGCGCCCACGATCGGCGCCGGCGCCCGGGTGCTCGCGCAGCGCGTCGACGGCGGCGACGTCCACCGCGGTGACGTCGTCGTCTTCACCGACAAGACCTGGGTCAGCAACGCCCCCGTCGTCAAACGCGTCGTCGCGATCGGCGGCGACACCGTCGCCTGCTGCACCGACGGCAGGCTCACCGTCAACGGCAAGCAGATCGACGAGCCCTACCTGGCCGACGACGGCCTCGCCGAGCTCCAGGGCTTCCCGACCGTGAAGGTCCCCGAGGGCCGGATCTTCCTCCTCGGCGACGAGCGCAGCGGCTCCCTCGACTCCACCGCCCACCTCACGGACGCCGCGAGCGGCACGGTCGCCCGCAGTGCCGTCTCGGCCCGCGTGGAGGCCGTCGTGTGGCCCATGAACGGCACGCTGGAGCAGGCCACCGGCTTCGAGAAGCTCGGCCCGCTGTCGCCGCAGGGGCCGCTGCGCACTCAGGGCCTCATGATCGTCGCGGGTGCCGTGCTCGTCCTGGGCGGCGGGGCGTACGGCCCGATCGCCAGGCTGCTCGGAGGCCGCTCCCGCACGGCGGAGCCCGCCCGTGCCCGCTGAGGCCGACGGCCCGCCCGAGGGCGGGGTGCGCAGGGTCGCCCGCGTCGTGCTGCTCGACCCCGAGGACCGCATCCTGCTGCTGCACGGCCATGAGCCGGAGGACCTCGCCGACGACTGGTGGTTCACACCCGGCGGGGGAGTCGAGGGCGACGAGACGCGCGAAGAGGCCGCTCTGCGGGAACTCGCCGAGGAGACCGGCATCACGGACGTCGACCTCGGCCCCGTGCTGTGGCGGCGCCGGTGCTCGTTCCCGTTCGCGGGCCGCCGCTGGGACCAGGACGAGTGGTACTTCCTGGCCCGTACGACCCAGACGGCGGTCAGGGCCCTCGCCCTCACCGAGCTCGAGCGGCGCAGCGTCGCCGGAGCACGCTGGTGGACGTGTCGGGAACTCGCCCGGGCACATGAGACCGTGTATCCGACCAGACTCGCCGAGCTGCTGCGGAGGCTGCTCGACGAAGGTCCCCCTGCCGGGCCCGTGACCCTCGACACCGAAATCGTCTAGGGCCCGACGGGACTGGCGCACAATGGGGGCATCGCACGGCTGAAGGGGAACATGCCATGAGCGCCGAGGACCTCGAGAAGTACGAGACCGAGATGGAGCTGAAGCTCTATCGGGAGTACCGCGATGTCGTCGGTCTGTTCAAGTACGTGATCGAAACCGAGCGGCGCTTCTACCTGACCAACGACTACGAGATGCAGGTGCACTCGGTCCAGGGTGAGGTGTTCTTCGAGGTGTCCATGGCGGACGCCTGGGTGTGGGACATGTACCGGCCGGCGCGGTTCGTGAAGCAGGTGCGCGTGCTCACGTTCAAGGACGTGAACATCGAGGAGCTGAACAAGAGCGACCTCGAACTCCCCAGCGGCTGAGGTTCACCCGCCCGGGTGAGGGAGTTGTCCACAGCGCTGTAGTCGTCCACCAAGATCCAACAACGCGTTGAGGCGGGTTCATCGTTGGCGCCGGAGGTGGTGCCGACATGGACGCACGCAGGGCACTCGGCAGGTACGGCGAGGATCTGGCCGCGAGGCGGCTGGCCGAGGCCGGGATGACGGTTCTCGGGCGCAACTGGCGCTGTGGCAGGACCGGAGAGATCGACATCGTCGCCCGCGACGGCGACGTCCTCGTCGTCTGCGAGGTGAAGACCCGCAGGGCCGGCGGCTTCGAGCATCCGATGGCCGCCGTGCGACCCGAGAAGGCGCGGCGCCTGCGCGGCCTCGCGGAACGCTGGATCCACGCGCACGGCGGAGCCCCACCCGGAGGCGTCCGCATCGACCTCGTCGGCATCGTCCTGCCCGACCGGGGCGCCCCCGTCGTCGAGCATGCGCGAGGGGTGGCCTGACATGGGGTTCGCACGCACCTGCTCGGTGGCGCTCGTGGGCGTCGAGGGAGTCGTCGTCGAGGTCCAGGCGGACCTGGAACCGGGCGTCGCGGCCTTCACCCTGGTGGGCCTGCCCGACAAGAGCCTGACCGAGAGCCGCGACCGGGTCCGGGCGGCCGTGGTCAACTCCGGCGGCGAGTGGCCGCAGAAGAAGCTCACCGTGGGACTCAGCCCGGCCTCCGTGCCGAAGGCCGGCAGCGGCTTCGACCTGGCCGTCGCCTGCGCGGTCCTCGGCGCCGCCGAGCGCATCGACCCACGCGTCCTCGCCGACATCGTGATGATCGGCGAACTCGGACTGGACGGCCGGGTGCGCCCCGTCCGGGGCATCCTGCCCGCCGTGCTGGCCGCCGCCGACGCCGGATACGAACAGGTCGTCGTCCCGGAGTGCGCGGCCGCCGAGGCGTCCCTGGTACCGGGCGTCTCCGTGCTCGGCGTACGCAGCCTGCGCCAGCTGGTCGCCGTCCTCGCCGACGAACCCGTCCCCGACGAGGAACCCGAGGACCACGGCCGTCCGGACCCGCTCCTCGCGGGACTGCGGATGCCGGGGACCGGCGCGGCCAGCGGCATGCAGACCCTGGGCGCCACCGCCTGCGACCACGGTCACGACCTCGCCGACGTCGTCGGGCAGACCTCGGCACGCACCGCCGTGGAGATCGCCGCGGCCGGCGGGCACCATCTCTTCCTGGAGGGCCCGCCCGGCGCCGGCAAGACGATGCTCGCGGAGCGGCTGCCGGCCATCCTCCCACCGCTCGGCCGACAGGAGTCCCTGGAGGTCACGGCCGTGCACTCGGTCGCGGGACTCCTGCCACCGGGCAAGCCCCTCATCGACGCGGCCCCCTACTGCGCCCCGCACCACTCCGCCACCATGCAGGCCCTGGTCGGCGGCGGACCCGGCTTCGCCCGCCCCGGCGCGGTGTCGCTCGCCCACCGGGGCGTGCTCTTCCTGGACGAGACGCCCGAGTTCGGCGGCCAGGCGCTCGACGCCCTGCGCCAGCCCCTGGAGGCCGGGCATGTGGTGATCGCACGCAGCGCGGGCGTCGTCCGCTTCCCGGCGAAGTTCCTCATGGTCCTCGCGGCCAACCCCTGCCCTTGCGGGCGCTTCTCCCGGACCGACGACCTGTGCGAGTGCCCGCCCTCCGCCATCCGCCGCTACCAGGCCCGGCTGTCCGGGCCGCTGCTCGACCGTGTCGACCTCCGGGTCGAGGTCGACCGCGTCACCCGGGCCCAGCTCGCCCAGCGCGGCGCCCGCGGCGAGTCGACCGCCACCGTCGCCGACCGGGTGCGCGCCGCCCGTGAGCGGGCCGCCGCGCGGCTCACCGGCACCCCCTGGCGGACCAACAGCGAGATCCCCGGACGCGAGCTGCGCAGCCGCTGGCACGCGGTGAGTGGCGCCATGGACGAGGCCGAGCGGACCCTGGAGCGCGGTGTGCTCACGGCCCGCGGACTCGACCGCGTCCTGCGCGTCGCCTGGACCGTCGCCGACCTCGTCGGCCGCGACCGGCCCGACGCCACGGACGTCGCCCTCGCCCTGCAGCTGCGCACCGGAGTCCCCCGCGGAGTCCCCATGGCGACCGGGGCCCTGAGGTGACCGGCGCCGGGGCACCGGGGGAGGCCCCGCCGGACGCCCTGCTCGACCGGGTCTTCCTCAGCCGGGTCGTCGAACCCGGCGACGAGACCGCCGGGCGCTGGGTGCGCGAGTACGGCGCGAGCGCGGTCGTACGGCGGCTTCGGGAGGACGCCGGGCCGCCCCTGCCGGGCATCGGCCCCCGGCGCTGGGAGGGGCTGCGCGCCCGGGCGGCCCGCGCTGATCCCGCCCGGGACCTCGCCGTGGCCCAGGACGCCGGGATGCGGTTCCTGTGCCCGGGGGACACCGAATGGCCCGGGCAGCTCGACGACCTCGGTGACGCGCGGCCCCTCGGGCTGTGGGTGCGCGGACCGGCCGACCTGCGCATGTGGGCGCTGCGCTCCGTCGCGCTGGTCGGAGCGCGCGCCTGCACGGAGTACGGCGCGCACATGGCCGCCACCCTCGCCGGCGCGCTCGCCGAACAGGGCTGGGTGGTCGTCTCCGGCGGCGCCTACGGGGTCGACGGCGCCGCCCACCGGGGCGCCCTCGGCGCCGGCGGGGCCACCGTCGCCGTCCTCGCCTGCGGCGCCGACCGCCCCTACCCGCGCGGGCACACCCAGTTGATCGACCGGATCGCGGAGCAGGGCCTGGTCGTCGGGGAGCTGCCACCGGGGGAGCACCCCACCCCCAGCAGATTCATCGTGCGCAACCGCGTGATCGCCGCGCTCACCCGCGGCACGGTCGTCGTGGAGGCCGCCCACCGCAGCGGCTCCCTGTCCACCGCACGGACCGCCCGGCGCCTCGGCCGGCACACCATGGGCGTCCCGGGCCCCGCGACCAGCGGCCTCTCCGCCGGCGTGCACCACCTGCTGCGGCAGGACGCGGTGCTGGTCACCGACGCCGCGGAGATCATCGAACTCGTCGGAGACATGGGGGAGCTGGCCCCCGAGCGACACGGGCCCGTCCTCCCGCGCGACCTGCTCGCACCGAGGGCACGCGCGGTCCTGGCCGCCCTGCCCGGCCCGCGCGCCGCCCGGGCGGACGAGATCGCGCGCGGTGCGCAGACGACGGAGGACGACGCCGTCGCCCGACTGTACGAACTCCGCTCACTCGGCTGGGTCGAACGACACGGCGACGGCTGGAAGTTGACACGCCAGGCGATGGTGGCCGCCCGCACCGGGCGACATCCATGCTGACCGAGCGTGTTCGGCCGTACGGGGGAACACGGACGCCCTTGTAGATTCCCCCAGTTGGGGTGTTCGTGTGATCACGCAGCGCGACCGCCCTACCCGGGCGGGGCCTCCAGCGGAACGTATCTGCGCACGGCTCGGCCTCCGCCCTTCGCGCACCGCGACACGTCAGTCACGCTACGCTCACGGGGTTCCGGCTCGGACCGGCCCCACGACACGGAAAGCAAGCACAGCGACCACGACGACCTCCAGACCGACGGCTCCCCAGGCACCCCGCTTCACGGCAGAACGGCACTAGGCAACGAATGCCCCAGCACACCTCCGGGTCCGACCGGGCGGCGATCCCCCCAGCCGCCCGTGACGGTGGCAGCGCGCGACCGCCCGCTCCCTCGACACTCGACGAGCTGTGGCGGTCGTACAAGGCGACGGGGGACGAGCGGCTGCGCGAACAGCTGATCCTGCACTACTCGCCCCTCGTCAAGTACGTGGCGGGCCGGGTCAGCGTCGGCCTGCCGCCCAACGTCGAGCAGGCGGACTTCGTGTCGTCCGGGGTGTTCGGGCTGATCGACGCGATCGAGAAGTTCGACATCGACCGGGAGATCAAGTTCGAGACGTACGCGATCACCCGGATCCGCGGCGCGATGATCGACGAACTCAGGGCGCTGGACTGGATCCCGCGCTCCGTCCGGCAGAAGGCGCGCAACGTCGAGCGCGCGTACGCGACCCTGGAGGCGCGGCTGCGGCGGACGCCGACCGAATCCGAGGTCGCCGCCGAGATGGGCATCGCGGTGGAGGAACTTCACTCGGTCTTCAGTCAGTTGTCACTGGCCAACGTCGTGGCCCTGGAGGAGCTGCTGCACGTCGGCGCCGAGGGCGGCGACGGACTCAGCGTGATGGACACGCTGGAGGACACCGCCGCGGACAACCCCGTCGAGGTGGCCGAGGACCGGGAACTGCGGCGGTTCCTGGCACGGGCGATCAACACGCTCCCCGAGCGGGAGAAGACCGTGGTGACGCTGTACTACTACGAGGGCCTCACCCTCGCCGAGATCGGCAACGTCCTGGGTGTGACGGAGAGCCGGGTCAGCCAGATCCACACCAAGTCCGTGCTCCAGCTCCGGGCGAAACTGGCCGGCTTCGGCCGCTGACCTGCCCGGCAACAGTGGTGTTCGGCGCAGACACTCCCGTCGGGCGAGCGGCGTCCGTACAGTGGACGGGTGCCAAGGATTCGAGCGGCCTCCGTGGCCGAGCACCGGTCGATGCAGCGAGCCGCCCTGCTGGACGCGGCTCGTTCCCTGTTGTCCGAGGGCGGGACGGAGGCGCTGACCTTCCCGGCCCTGGCCGAGCGCACGGGACTCGCGCGGTCCTCCGTCTACGAGTACTTCCGGTCACGGGCCGCCGTGGTCGAGGAGCTGTGCGCGGTCGACTTCCCGGTCTGGGCCGCGGAGGTCGAGGCCGCGATGGAGGGCGAGACGACACCCGAGGGCAAGGTCGAGGCGTATGTGCGCCGCCAGCTCGCGCTGGTCGGTGACCGGCGGCACCGGGCCGTCGTGGCCATCTCCGCGAGCGAGCTGGACGCCGGAGCCCGGGAGAAGATCCGGGCCGCGCACGGCGGGCTGATCGCGATGATCGTCGAGGCGCTGCGGGAGATGGGCCACGCGGAGCCCCGGCTGGCCGCCATGCTGCTGCAGGGCGTCGTCGACGCGGCGGTCCGCAGGATCGAACTGGGCGCCGCGGAGGAACCGGCGGCGATCACCGACGCCGCCGTCTCCATGGCGCTCAGGGGTGTGCGGGGCTGAGGTCCGGCCCCGCGGGCACCGGCACCCGCAGGACCGGCAGCAGGCGGGACGGGCCGTGCAGGAGCCAGGGCGGGAGCAGCGACAAGGGGCTCAGATAGCCGTCGCCCCGGCGCAGGCCCCAGTGCAGGCAGGCCGTCGCACAGTGCGAGCCGGCCGGCTCCACGGCCCCGACGACGTCCCCCGCCGCCACCTCCTCGCCCTTCTCGACGGACGCCCGCACCGGCTCGTACGTCGTGCGCAGCGGGGGGTCACCCGTCCCCGCGAGCTCCACCGACACCACGCCCCTGCCGGCCACCCGTCCGGCGTAGGACACCCGTCCGGCCGCCACCGCGCGCACCGGTGTGCCGGCCGGGGCCGACAGGTCCACACCCCGGTGGCCGCGGCCGTAGGCCGTCGCAGGGGGCTCCCAGGCGCGCAGGACCGGTGGGCGTGATCCCACGGGCCAGGTCCGTCCGAGCCTCGGGACCTCGGGGTCCGCGGCCGGAGCCGCGGGCGCCCGGGCGGCGGTCGGGGTCAGGTCCGGCGCCGGTGCCAGCAGGACGGCGGCCGTCAGCAGAAGCAGCAGGACCAGCCGTCCGGACGTCCTCGCCGCGTTCACGTATCGCTTCTGTCGCATGTCCGAACGGTGGCGCAATCCCGCCGATCATGGCCGGTATCTGTGGACAAGCTCCGTGCTGTGGACAGCGGCGTCACCCGGGACCTCCCGGGTCCCGTACACTTCTTCTGGCGATCCGGGTCACCGGGTCGACTTCGCACGCCCCGACACCCCGCCGGAAACGGTCGGTGTCAGCGCCCCTCGGTCCTTCGTGGCACGGCGCGCGCGGGCGTCAGGCGCGGGAGCCGTCCGGCCCCCGCGGCACAACCGAGAACCAAGGAGAACACGGCCATGGCCGTCGTCACGATGCGGGAGCTGCTGGAAAGCGGCGTCCACTTCGGTCACCAGACCCGCCGTTGGAACCCGAAGATGAAGCGCTTCATCTTCACCGAGCGCAACGGCATCTACATCATCGACCTGCTCCAGTCGCTGTCGTACATCGACCGCGCCTACGAGTTCGTCAAGGAGACCGTCGCCCACGGCGGCACGGTCATGTTCGTCGGCACGAAGAAGCAGGCGCAGGAGGCCATCGCCGAGCAGGCCACCCGCGTCGGCATGCCCTACGTCAACCAGCGCTGGCTGGGCGGCATGCTCACCAACTTCTCGACCGTCTACAAGCGTCTGCAGCGCCTCAAGGAGCTCGAGCAGATCGACTTCGAGGACGTCGCCGCGTCGGGTCTGACCAAGAAGGAGCTCCTGGTCCTCTCGCGTGAGAAGGCCAAGCTCGAGAAGACCCTCGGCGGTATCCGCGAGATGCAGAAGGTGCCCAGCGCCGTCTGGATCGTGGACACCAAGAAGGAGCACATCGCGGTCGGCGAGGCCCGGAAGCTCAACATCCCGGTCGTCGCCATCCTCGACACCAACTGCGACCCCGACGAGGTCGACTACAAGATCCCGGGCAACGACGACGCGATCCGCTCCGTCACCCTGCTCACCCGCGTGATCGCCGACGCCGTCGCCGAGGGCCTCATCGCCCGCAGCGGTGTCGCCACCGAGGGCAAGGGCGAGAAGGCCGCCGGCGAGCCGCTGGCCGAGTGGGAGCGCGACCTGCTCGAGGGTGAGAAGAAGGCCGACGAGGCTCCGGCTGCCGCCGAGACCCCCGCCGCCGAGACCCCCGCTGCGGAGGCCCCGGCCACCGAGGCTCCGGCCACCGAGGCTCCGGCCACCGAGGCTCCGGCCACCGAGGCTCCGGCCGCCGAGGGCGAGCAGGCCTGACACCGTCAGCGTTGACGGCGGGAGCGGTACTGGATCCCACGGCCCCCGTGCCGCGGTGAAACCCGCTCCCGCCGTTCACCTGTAGGTCGACGGAAGGCCGGCGGCCCCGGTCAGTCCATGGCGGCCGCAGACCCCGTAGATCTTCGATCTTCCAGACTTCCAGAAAGATTCACAGACTCATGGCGAACTACACCGCCGCTGACGTCAAGAAGCTCCGTGAGCTCACCGGCGCCGGCATGATGGACTGCAAGAAGGCGCTGGACGAGGCCGAGGGCAACGTCGAGAAGGCCGTCGAGGCGCTGCGCATCAAGGGCCAGAAGGGCGTCGCCAAGCGCGAGGGCCGCTCCGCCGAGAACGGCGCCGTGGTCTCGGTCATCGCCGACGACAACTCCTCCGGTGTCCTCGTCGAGCTGAAGTGCGAGACGGACTTCGTCGCCAAGGGCGAGAAGTTCCAGGCCGTGGCCAACGCCATCGCCGATCACGTCGCCAAGACCTCCCCGGCCGACATCGAGGCCCTGCTCGCCTCCGAGATCGAGGCCGGCAAGACCGTGCAGGCGTTCGTGGACGAGGCCAACGCCAACCTCGGCGAGAAGATCGTCCTGGACCGCTTCGCGCAGTTCGGCGACGGCTACGTGACGGCGTACATGCACCGCACGATGCCCGACCTGCCCCCGCAGATCGGTGTTCTCGTCGAGCTCGACAAGCCGAACGCCGAGGTCGCCAAGGGCGTCGCCCAGCACATCGCCGCCTTCGCGCCGAAGTACCTCTCCAAGGAGGACGTGCCGGCCGAGGTCGTCGAGTCCGAGCGCCGCGTCGCCGAGGAGACCACCCGCGCCGAGGGCAAGCCCGAGGCCGCCCTGCCGAAGATCGTCGAGGGTCGCCTCAACGGCTTCTTCAAGGACGCCACGCTGCTCGGTCAGCCGTACGCGCTCGACAACAAGAAGTCCGTCCAGAAGATCCTGGACGAGGCCGGTGTCACCCTGAAGCGCTTCGCGCGCATCAAGGTCGGCATCTGAGTCCGTGCCGCGCTCGACGCCCCGCCCCTATAGGGTCGAAGGCAGTCGATGGCGGACGCCGCCACCGCGCACGCGCGGCTGACGGACGACAGCAGATCTGACGAGGAGGCCATTGCCGCGCATGGGTTGCGACACACACCCCACCGGCAATGGCCTTCTTCGCATGTGCACCCAGTAACAAAGGCGGGATCTCGATGACCACCAAGACCCAGAAGAGCGACGACGGCAAAGTACACGGCCGGTTTCTGCTGAAGCTGTCCGGAGAGGCATTCTCCGGCGGCGGGGGACTCGGTGTCGACCCGGACGTGGTGCACAAGATCGCACGTGAGATCGCGGCCGTCGTACGCGACGGCGCCCAGGTCGCCGTCGTCATCGGCGGTGGCAACTTCTTCCGCGGTGCGGAACTCCAGCAGCGCGGCATGGACCGCGCGCGCTCCGACTACATGGGCATGCTCGGCACCGTGATGAACTGCCTCGCCCTCCAGGACTTCCTGGAGAACGAGGGCATCGACAGCCGGGTCCAGACCGCCATCACCATGGGTCAGGTCGCCGAGCCGTACATCCCGCTGCGCGCCGTGCGGCACCTGGAGAAGGGCCGCGTGGTCATCTTCGGGGCGGGCATGGGGATGCCGTACTTCTCCACCGACACCACCGCCGCGCAGCGCGCCCTGGAGATCGACGCCGAGGCGCTGCTGATGGGCAAGAACGGCGTCGACGGGGTCTACGACTCCGACCCGAAGACCAACCCGGACGCCGTCAAGTTCGACTCCCTCGGATACGGCGAGGTCATCACCCGGGATCTCAAGGTCGCCGACGCCACGGCGATCACACTGTGCCGCGACAACAAGCTCCCGATCCTCGTCTTCGAGCTTCTGGCGGAGGGCAATATCGCCCGTGCCGTCAAGGGTGAGAAGATCGGCACGCTGGTGGGTGAGCAGGGAGGTCGGGGCTGACGCCTCGGCACCGACCCGTCCGGGGGACGGACGGGACGGACCCTGGCCGGGGGATGGACAATGTCCTGCCGGTCGGGAACCGTGCAGGAAGAAGACGCGACGCAGCCGGCCGCCGCCTCCACCCAGGAACCGCAGCCGGGCCTTTCACTCAAGACACGCAGGAGCAAGTGGTGATCGAAGAGACCCTCCTCGAGGCCGAGGAGAAGATGGAGAAGGCCGTCGTGGTCGCCAAGGAGGACTTCGCCGCGATCCGCACCGGCCGTGCGCACCCGGCGATGTTCAACAAGATCGTGGCCGACTACTACGGTGCGCCGACGCCGATCAACCAGCTCGCCTCGTTCTCCGTGCCGGAGCCGCGCATGGCGGTCGTCACCCCGTTCGACAAGACCGCCCTGCGCAACATCGAGCAGGCGATCCGGGACTCCGACCTCGGTGTCAACCCGAGCAACGACGGCAACATCATCCGTGTGGTGTTCCCCGAGCTCACGGAGGAGCGCCGCCGCGAGTACATCAAGGTCGCCAAGGGCAAGGGCGAGGACGCCAAGGTGTCCATCCGCTCGGTCCGCCGCAAGGCCAAGGACGCCATCGACAAGCTGATCAAGGACGGCGAGATCGGTGAGGACGAGGGCCGGCGTGCGGAGAAGGAGCTCGACGACACCACCCACAAGTACGTCGCTCAGGTGGACGAGCTGCTGAAGCACAAGGAAGCCGAGCTGCTCGAGGTCTGATGAACGACTCTTCCTGGGGCGCGCCGACCGGGGCCGGGCAGGCCGGGTACTGGGGGCCCGACGATCGAGGACCTGTCCAAGGGGCCGACCCGGCAGGTCCCGCGTACGATGCGCCTCAGGCGCAGCAGACTCGCCCCATGCCCATCGTGCCCGACGGACCCGTGTACGGCGGAGACCAGGATGACGATCGGGGGGCCGCTCGGCTGAGTGGCCCCTTGTTCCGCGAGGAACCGTCGCAGGCGCGGCCTCACCACACGCCGCTGGCGCAGCCGTTCCAGGCGGTGCCGCAGAATCCGGAGCCCATGCCCGACGCCTCGCAGCCGGCGCCCCCGCCGCAGAAGAAGAGCGCGGGACGCGACCTGACCTCTGCCATAGGGGTCGGCGTCGGGCTCGGCGTCGTGATCGTGGCGTCCCTGTTCGTCGTCAAGGCCGTGTTCGTCGGTGTGGTCGCCGTGGCCGTGGTCGTGGGCCTGTGGGAGCTGACCAAGCGGCTGGAGGAGCGCAAGGGCATCAGGGCGCCGCTCGTCCCGCTCGCGGTCGGCGGCGCCGCGATGGTGGTCGCCGGATACGTGCGGGGCGCCGAGGGCGCCTGGGTGGCGATGGCGCTGACCGCGCTGGCCGTCCTGGTCTGGCGGATGACGGAGCCGCCCGAGGACTACCTCCGGGACGTCACCGCCGGTGTCTTCGCGGCGTTCTACGTCCCGTTCCTCGCCACGTTCGTCGCGATGATGCTGACCGCGGACGACGGGCCGTGGCGCGTCCTGACGTTCCTGCTCCTGACCGTCGTCAGCGACACCGGCGCGTACGCCATCGGCTGGCGCTTCGGCCGGACCAAGCTGGCGCCGCGCATCAGCCCCGGCAAGACCCGCGAGGGCCTGCTGGGCGCGGTGAGCTTCGCGATGGTGGCGGGCGCGCTGTGCATGCAGTTCCTGATCGACGACGGCAGCTGGTGGCAGGGCCTGCTCCTGGGCCTCGCGGTCGCGGCCAGCGCCACGCTGGGCGACCTCGGCGAGTCGATGATCAAACGCGACCTGGGCATCAAGGACATGGGCAGCCTCCTGCCGGGCCACGGCGGCATCATGGACCGCCTGGACTCGCTCCTCCCGACGGCACCGGTGGTGTGGCTGCTGCTGGTGGTGTTCGTGGGGTCGGGCTGAGCCGGTGGCTCCGCCCTGCCGGACCGTGACCATGGGGAGCCCCCGCTCTTTCGGAGCGGGGGCTCCGGCGTCGGCGGGGAAGCCCCGTGGACACGCGCCCCCAGGGAGGCACCGGCTGCAGCTCGCCCGCGGCGTGTGCGAGGGTGCCGCCGTGACCCCTGACGGCAGGAACCCCGTGTTCGGCACGGGAGTACCGGCACCTACTCCGACCGGCGCCTCCTGAAACCTCGGCGTCCGCCCCCAGGTGACCGTCCCCACCCCACGCGCGCCCGGGGCCCCGGAGTTGATCTGCCACACTGGAAGGGTTATGCCTGCACCCGGAGAACTGAACTCCGACAGGCATGAAGAAGCCCCCTACCAGCGGTTCTTCCGCTAGCAGGGGGCCGTTTCGTATCCGGTGGGCCGTCCCTGGGCCGTCAGGGATCCTGGGCCGTGCCGAAGACGTCGTCCAGGGCTCGGCGGGCTCGCTCGCTGCTGCTGGGCATCAGGTGGGCGTACACCCGCAGCGTCATCGCCGGATCGGCGTGGCCCAGGTACTCGCTCACGGCCTTGATGCTCTCGCCCGCGTCCAGGAGGACCGAGGCGTAGAAGTGGCGAAGGGCGTGCATCCCGTGCTGCCGGGCGGAGGCGTACGGCTTCCCGGGCTCCGGCGTGGGGATGATGCCAGCCGCGGCGAGTGCGGGCTTCCACTCGTGCACGTTGAAGTTGCTCCGCCAGACGACCCCACCCACCGTGTTCGTGAAGATCAGACGCCGCTCGGTGAGCGGACCGTCCGGCCTGCCCCACGGCAACTTGATGTCCACGGGCGGGTGACGCTCCATGTGCCGGCGCAGAGCGGAAGCCACTGACGAAGGCAGCGGGACGTTCCGTTCCTTGTTGCCCTTGGGTGGGGCGAAGACCGCGACCCCCCGGATGAGCTTGACCTGAGTGGTGACGTGCAATGTGTGGCCGTCGAGCTGGACGGCGTCCTCGGACAGACCGATGATCTCGCCCTGACGCAGACCGCAGCCGCTGCCCACGGAGACCATGGCTTGATAACGCTCGGGCAGAGCGTCGCGGACTGCACGCACCTGGGACGGAAGCCAGGGCACGACCCGAGCGGCCGAGACGACCGGCGGGCGGACAGACGCAGCCGAGCAGGGATTTCGGGCAAGGTGGCCATCGTCCACGGCGGCCGACAGCACGGCGCGGACGTTGGCGTAGATGTTGCGGGCGTAGGCACCGCCTATCGCGTCGTTCTCCAGGTCGCGGACGAACTCGCGGAGGTGGACCGGCCGGAAGGAGCCGAGCGGACGCGCGCCGATGCGAGGGAACGCGTGCAACCGAAGTCGGGTCTCCACGCCGATGCGGGTGTTCAGGTCGGTCGTCTGTCCGGCGATCCAGCGTTCCGCGTACTGCTGGAAGGTGATCCGGGCGGCCTTGGGATCGACGTACTGGCCTCGGGACATGTCGGCGGCCGTCTCGGCCAGCCACTCTTCCGCCTTGCGCTTCTGACGGTCGGGAAAGGACCGGCTCTTTTCCGTCCCGTCCGGACCGACGTACCGGGCCCGGTAGCGCAGGCCGCTGCCGTAGCGGTCGGTCTTCACTCTCACCGGTTTGCCGTCCGGGCCCGGCTCGGTTTTGTACCAGCGGTCCTGCACGTGGCCGGGCATCAGGCGGCCACCTCAGTCAGACCGTCGACCCATTCGCGAAGCCGGACGGGGTCGTACCTAAGGTGCCGGCCGACGCGGAAGGCTGGAGGACCTGTGCGCTTCCGCCGCCACTGGTACAGCGTCTCGACCGGGACGCCCAGCAGCTCGGCGACGTCGGCCGGGGTCAGGTACCGCTCCGGAAGCGTGCGTACGGTCATGTAATGGCTCCTTCCAAGACCAGGTCTCGCAGTGCTTGGCGGGCGGTTTCGCGGTTGAGTTGGAGGTCGCGGGCGATGGTGGCGGCCAGGGCTGATTCGCCGGGGGTGTGGCCGTGGCCGGCGTACTGCCAGTCGGCCAGGACGAGGACGGTGTCCGGCTCCTGGTCGTCGAGGCCGAGGGCGGCGTGTTCCTGGGCGGCGCGGTAGTCGGCGCGGGCCTGGCGGAGGGCGCCGAGGGTGGTCGAGTAGCGGCGGGACTTGGAGGAGAAGTGGCCGCGGAAGCCGAGCATGTGAGCCCAGGCCCACAGGCGCCTGTCGGGGTAGAGCGGATCGAGCAGCTTGCAGGCTTCGATCAAGCGGCGGGTGTGGTCCGGGACCTGGTGGCGGTCGAGTTCGGCGAGCTCCCCGATGCGGCGGTCGAGGGTGCCGGTGTTCTCGGCGGCCTTGGTGGCGTACTTGGCGACGTACGAGGCGACCGCCTGTTCCGTGATGTCGGAGCCGTCCCCGAAGGCTTTGACGGGTCGGACGTCGAGCTGGGTGCCCCAGCGGAAGGTGCGGGCTGGTTGGCCCTCGGCGGCCGGGACCGAGACCGAGGTGTACGAGTGCGCGGCAGCTGCATGGATCGCGTCGGCGAGGAGATCGACCGTTGCCCAGGCGGGCGGTGGCGTGTCGGGACCGTCCGGGCCGTCGAGGCGAATGACTGCGTGGAAGTGCAGGGCGCCGCGCTTCTGGAACTCGGCGACCTTGCCGTACGAGAGGCGTAGGTGGTCGGCGAGTTCGCGGCGGGTGAGGCCGGCGCGGGTGGCTATCTCGCGGCGGAGCCGGGTGGTGAAGCGCTGCCAGAGCTGTCCGGCGTGGTTGTTGAACAGGACGGCGCCCGCGTAGTCGTACGTCTCCGGGTCGAGGGCGGTGCCCAGGACCGGGTCGTCCGATGCGTGGCGTGTGCCGCAGCGGCAGATGCCTCGGTCGGGCCGGTTGTGGACCGGGCCGAAGGAGGGGGCGGTGAGGGTGGCGAAGACGCGGGGGTGGTCTCGGACGGTGGTGGGGATGTCGCGGCGGTCGTCTCCGGCCAGGCCCGCGCGGATGAGGTGGTAGGTGTCGCCCGCGTAGGTCCAGGCGCAGGACGGGCAGCGGGAGGCGCGGCGGTTGCCGCAGGCGAGGCGGAGGCGTCCGCCTGGTTCGTGTTCGGTGGAGTAGTGGTGCAGGGTCTCGCCGGTCGTCTTGTCCTTGTGGAGGGTCCAGCCGGTCAGGTGGATGGGGTCTGAGCAGCCACCGGTGCGGCGGATTTGGTCTTCCCAGCGGTGGTAGTCGGGGGCCGAAGCCACCCTCAGCAGGTCGCCGAGGGTGGTCGGGTCGAGCAGCGTCTCAGGCACGGGCGCCCTCCCGGGTGCGGCGGGCGGGGACAGTGCCCAGGCCGTTGCAGGCCGGGCAGTGGGCGGTGATGGTGCGCAGGTGACCGTGTCGGTCGCGGCCGCCGAGGGTGATGGCGACGGAGCCGAAGCCGTCGCAGTTCGAGCAGATCCGGGCGTTGCCGGTGGGGGCCGGGGTGGAGCCGGTCATGATGGGGGTTCCTTCCGGTTCAGTGGATCGGACAGGGGACGGCGTCCGGGCGGCGGAGACTTGGCGGTTGAGGCCGCCCGGGGGCCGGTCAGCGTCGCTTGGCCTCGGATGTGAGGAGCGAGCGCAGGACGACGGCGCAGACGGCGACCGAGGCGCCGGTGATGGCGACCGCCAGGAGCAGGGAGACCAGGACGGCGCCGACGACCAGGACGACGGCGGTGCCGCCGCCGACGAGGGCGAGCGCGGTGCCGGGCGTGAGCTGGACGGTGGGGCGAGACCGGGCGGGTTCCGTCGGGTAGGCCGGCGGGGTGTGCGAGCCCGGGACGACAGTGGTCGGCTCGACCACGGTGGGCGGCGTGACGCGGCCGGTCGGGGTGGGCATGGTCGGGATCTTCGGGCGGAACATCAGTGGTTCCCCTTTCGGGCGCGGGTCACTTGATGAAGGTGTCGATGGCGGGGGCCAGGACGCTGTCGGCGAGGAGGAAGCCGCCGAGCAGAAGCACCGCGATGAGCCAGGCGGGCGGGCGGATGAGCTTGACGCCGAGGTAGCCGACGACGAGCAGGGCGAACCAGAGCGGGACATCCATGGCGGTCTCCTAGCGGACGCGGCAGCGGTGGGTGCGGGCGGCGAGCTGGGCGGCGGACTGGCTGGAGTAGTCGGCGGACCAGCCGCAGCCGTCCGCGCTGCACACGGCGGCGTGCTTGGTGGTGCCGTGGCGGTCGCGGTGGGTGCCGACCTGCACCGGGCCGATCCGCATCACAGAGTGGAAGAAGTCGCGGGCGGGCATGTCAGTCGGTCTCCGTTCGGGTCAGGTTCGGGTCGGGGAAGGCGGCGCGGATACCGGCGGCGGTGGCCGGGTCGGCGGTGAGGCGGGCGGCCTCCTCGGCGAGCAGGTAGGCGAGGAAGGGCCGGTTGGCGGCGGCCATCTCACGGGCGGCGTCGAGGTGGTCGGCGGCGGTCAGGTCGGCCGGGTCGACGAGCACGAGGTGTCTCCCTTCGGATCAGGCGAGCTGGGCGGCTATGGCGTCGGCCAGCTGGGGCGGGACGCCGAGGCGGGCGCGCAGGGTGTCGGTGTCGATGGGCGATCCCGTACGCGCCTGGTGGTCGTCGGCGACCTTGCGGGCGTGGTCGACGAGCGCGGCCGGGACCGGCGGAGCCGTGACAGGAGGAATCGGAGCGGGCTCGGCGGCGGGAAGCTCCGGGGTGTCGTCGGCGGCCGGGACGGGCTCAGGCTCCGGGACGGGCGTGGGCACGGGCTCGGGTGCCGGTTCGGGGTCCGGGACCGTAGGCGCCGGCGGTTCCGGGACCTGCTCTGCGGCGGAGTGGGCCAGGAGCGTCCCACCCATGAACGCGAGCGCGGGCCACGCCGCGACGAGGATGCGCAGCCATGCCGGAACCTGGTCCAGGTCGAGCAGACCGGCCGTGGCCACGTTGGCGCCCAGCGAGGCGAACAGCGCGGTGATGAACCAGCACCAAGCCAGCCGTGAAGGACCGTCCGTCCGCAGTCGGCGCCAGGCGGCTACCAGGAGAAGGTCGACGCTGATCGGGTAGGCCCAGGCCTTCCAGCCGTCCTGTCCGGCAGCGGCGGCGAGGTCGTGGAGGTGGGCGAAGGACAGGGCCCCGGCGATGACGGCCTGGACCAGGACCGCGTCGACGCGAAGAGCGGGGCGGGCCATCACGAGCTCCCTTCTGGGATGAGGCATGGCGGGGGTAGGGACCTGGCGCGAGGCGGTCGCGCCGACCGGTTGGGGCGGGAGGATCAGGCCGTGACGGGGGCTGTCTTGGACAGCGGCACGCGAGGAGCGGGCGGCGCGGCTACGGCAGGCCGGAAGGGCTCCAGGACGGGCAGCGCGGGCGTGCGGTCGGCGTGCTTGTTGCAGACGTTCACGGCTTGGCGCAGGGAGGTGTGCGGGGCGCGGATGCGGTGCCAGCCTCCGGTGGAGTCACCGGCGATGGCGACGCCACGCAGCTCGGCGGGGATCTGGATGGCGGCCAGGACGGCGTCCGGGGAGATGTCGCCGAAGGCCATGTTCGCGGAGGCCTCGTCGTTGACGCGGTGTGCGGTGCGGCCGGTGAGCTGGGCACGGAGCATGGTGATGCCCTTGCCGAGTTCGGAGCCGAAGCGCTGGCCGCAGATCTCCAGGTAGATGCCGGCCGCGCGGCCGAGCTGGGCGAGGCGGACCAGGGCGGTGATGATGCGGTCCCGCCGCTTCTCCTCTTCCTTGTTGGCGAACAGGGCCAGCTCGGCGACCTCGTCCACCAGGACCACGACCGGGACCGGGCGCAGTTCCTCGGGCAGGTCCCAGATGTCGGCGGCAATGTCCGCGTCCGGTACAGCGACGCTGATGCGCTGCTCGGCCCGGATCAGTTGGTAGACCCCCTGCATGTGGTCGACGAGCGCGTCGAGCAGTTCGGCGGCGGTGTCGGGGTTGTCGGCGAGCGCGGAGAACCGGTGTGCCAGCGGGAAGAGTTCCACTCCCTGCTTGCAGTCGATGCCGACCAGGGCAACATCCATCGGGGCGAGCCCGGCGACCAGGTTGCGCTGATACACGGACTTGCCGGACTCCGTGGCCCCGAGGGTGAGGGCGTGCGGGACGGCGCGGTAGTCGCGGTAGTGCACCGAGCCGTCTTCCCGCAGGGCGACCGGCACCCGCATGGGTCGGGCGTCTGCCTTGGCGGGCATCTGCACCCGCTTGAGCACGTCATAGCCGGTCATCCGCAGCTCTACGACGCCGGACCGCACTTCCCGGGAGGTGACGCCGTACATCGCGAAGGAGTGCCGCAACCGGTCGGAAGCCGCCGCGACGTCGAAGGCGTCCTGCCCCGGGCGAAGCTTGAGTCGCAGGACGAGCCCTGTACGGGTCGGGCGTAACCGAAGGATGCGCGGCACCCGGGAGTCAGGCACCGGCCGGTCGGCGATCCGGGCGAGGGCGAGGCGCCAGCGCGAGGGCGGAACGGTCAGCCCGCAGGCGTCCATGACCGAGGCGTACCGGATCAGGACCCGGAGCGCCGCGAGGGTGACCCCGAAGGTCAGCCAGTACCAGGCGGGGCGCCGCCACCGCAGGAGACCCGCAGTGGCGACGACCAGCACCAGGGCGACCGTGAACGCGGCCATGATCAGGCCGCCTTGGGCTTCGCCGCAGCATCGGCGAGCGAGGTGACGGCGACCGCGCGGAACGCGATGCCGTGCCGCTTCTGCCCGTTGAACTCGTTCTCCCACGGACGGGCGACCAGGCCGGTGAGAGCGACCGGGGTCCCCATGGCCAGCTCGGCGGAGATGCCCGGCTCCGGGACGGTGATGGAGAGGATCTCCACCTCGTCGTTGGCCGCGAACATCACGTCGACGGTCATCATCGTCGCGCCGGTCTCGGCGTCGGTGGCGATCTCGCCCGTACGGCGGTCCTTGACCTTGGGCTGCGGGGCCTTGGCGACCATCACGGTGGCGTTGGCGGTGTCGACGGGAATCTGGCGCACAGCAGATCACTCCTACATAGAGGCTGGACTCTGTCACTCATGTACATGAGTGACATGAAGAAGAGTGCATCACTCCTATACATGAGTCAACCCGCCGCGAAGACGAACTCGCGACGGGCTGTGGGCAGTTGAGCGGCCGTCAGTCTGCTGCCGGGATCCGATACTCGAAAACGAACTGGTCAGCGGCCATGAGCGTGTCGCAGACCTCGACCACCAGGCCCTCGGTCGTACGGGCCTCCCGGATCAGATGAAGCAGGGGCGCACCAGGACTGAGCGCCAGCTCGGACGCCTCTGCCTTGGAGGCCGGACGCGCTTGCAGCGTCTCGACGAACTCGGCGAACTCATGCCCGTGCTCTTCGAGTCGGGCGTAGATGCCACCGCCACCGGGGTTCTCGGCGAACAGCTCCGGGATCTCCTTGACGACGTCCCACGGCAGGTACGACGTCGCGGTCTCGACCGGCGTGCCGTTGCGGAAGTAGAGACGTCGGCGGGCGAGAACCTGAGTGCCAACGGGCACGCCCAGACGGCGGGCGGCATCCTCGAGGGCCTCCATCGGCCCGATGTAGAGGACGCTCACCTTGGCAGAGGCGCCGGACTGCTCGGACTCCGCGAGATACGCGGCCTTACCCCCCTGACGGAGAGAGCGCCGGAAGCGATCGGAGGAGCGGTGCCGCACGGGCGGCCGGTCCTTCACGATGGAGCCCTTGCCGTGCCGGGTCTCTACGAGGCCGCTTGCGCGCACCTCGACCATGGCCTTACGGATGGTGCCGCCAGAGACGCCGTAGCGGTCGACCAACTCGGACTCACTCGGCACCATGTCGCCAGGCTCGAGGACGCCTGCCCGGATCTGCTGAACGATCTCGTTCGCGATCTGCACGTACCGAGGTACGGCCTTGTCTCCTCCTACCGCGGTTCCCATAGTCCTTCTCTTCCTCCTATGCTCCTGTACATGAGTCAATCACAGGAGGCAAGGCAGGCACCATCGCTGCACTCGGTATCCGTGGCCGGAGCCGTGGTGCGCGAGGACGGGCGCCTCCTGGCGATCCGCCGCGCCGACAACGGCACTTGGGAGCTCCCCGGCGGCGTACTCGAACTCGAAGAGACCCCTGAAGCGGGCGTCGCCCGCGAGGTCCTGGAGGAGACAGGCATCCAGGTCGAGGTGGACGAACTCACCGGCGTCTACAAGAACACGACCCGAGGCATCGTGGCACTGGTCTTCCGCTGCAAGCCATCCGGCGGCGAGGAACGGACGTCCGACGAGTCGACGGCGGTTGCATGGCTCACGCCTGACGAGGTGGCGGAGCGCATGTCCGAGGTCTTCGCGATCAGGCTCTTGGATGCCTTGGACGGCAACGGACCCCACGTACGGAGCCACGACGGCCGGCACCTCATCACAGCGGGATAAGACTTTCTCTACTTCATCAAGGCGGCTCGCTCCGCTCACCGCGCGCGGCACGGGCGCCGGCCGGGCCTGCGCTCCTGTCTCCGCCCCGCTCCAGCCCGGCCGGCGCCCGTGCCGCGTTGGCAGAATTCCCTCTTCATTCTGCAAGAGGCGCACGCTGCAAGGCGGTCAGGCTGACCACGTTGAGCAGCCACGGTGCCATCAGGATTCCAAGATCAATAACGGGCTCACCCGCTACACCTCGGTAGCACCGTGGTACGTCGTCTCTCGACTGCCACTGTTCGGTGGCTTGCTGATAGGACGTCAGGCCCATAGGATCCATGATTCAGCGAGTATCAAGGCCTGAGGGGGAGCGCGATGTCGGCCTATTTCAACTCTAAAATCCTGGCCCGAATGTGGGAACGAGTTGAGCAGAGCAAACAGGATTCCGATGTCGCATACTTTCACGACCTGATGCTCCTCGGCGAGTTCCTGGTTAAACTCCTCACATCGACAGTCCTAGCAAGTGTAGGAAACGATAGGGATCGACAAAGGTACAAGGTTGAGTATCAGCTAGTTCGAGCTGATGGTATCGGCGAGTGGTCAAGGGCCTTGGAAGAGGTGATTTCTGGACCAGCAAATGCCTATATCCTTCCCGAAGCTAGGCCTCTCGTTCGTGAGCTTACCGAGAACTTCCTGACCGGTGAGGCTTCGTGGCAAAGGGTAGCGATCGATAATCTGAGTGCCGCATGCCAGGAGATCGACTCAGATCTCGAACAAGCCGCCCGAAAAACAAATCTGCAGTGGTGGGTCAGGAATTTCGCTACTCTGCGCAATAGGACGCGCGGCCATGGCGCCATCACCATTGGTAAGTGCTCGACCGCAGCACCGCTCCTCGAAGTATCCATCTTGTCACTGATGACTGGCTGCGCAGCGTTTTCGATCCCATGGATTTACTTGCACCGCAACATTTCAGGGAAATACCGCCTGTCCGCGATTTCGGGGAATACATCTGATTTTTCATACCTCAAATCAGAAAAAGATCACGTATACACAGATGGAATTCACATTGCTTTCGGAGAGAGATTGGTACGCCTTCCTCTGCTCCATGGCGACGTAGACATTCATGATTTCTACATGGCGAACGGAGGATACAAGGAAGGCAAGGGAGGCACCGGGTCAACCTACGAAGCGCTTTCATACATCACGGACACCAGGAGGCGTGAAAGCGCCGAGTCTTATCAAACGCCTCCCAATTCACTACCACCCAGCGAGACAGAGGGGGACCCCGACCTCGACCTCGAAGGAAAGTCATTCGCCAACATCCCGCCCTCTCTGAAGGATTACATCAAGAGGCCGGACTTGGAGTCCGAGGTTTTCTCCCTTCTCCAGGATGATAGGCATCCAGTGGTCACTCTTGTTGGAAGGGGAGGCATCGGAAAAACTTCGCTCGCTTTGGAGGTACTTCATCGCGTTGCGCAGACTGGTCACTATTTTGCGATTCTCTGGTTCAGTTCCCGGGACATCGACCTGCTTCCCAACGGTCCGAAGCCTGTCCGGCCGGCAGTCCTATCCAAGGAAGACATCGCCAAGCAGTTTGTGAAACTCATGAACCCGACCGAGGCCAAGGTTAAGGGGTTTAAGGCGGTTGATTACCTAGCAAGCGCTCTAGCCGAGCGGGACGAAAGTAGGAGACTTCTCCTGGTTTTCGATAACTTCGAAACCGCCTCACATCCCCTTGAACTGTATCAGTTCATCGACTCTCACGTTCGGTGTCCAAATAAGGTCCTTATCACGACCCGAATGCGTGACTTCAAAGCGGACTTTCCAGTTGAGATCCGCGGAATGAAGAGGGCAGAATTCGAAGACCTTGTGATGTTGACCTCGCGAAAATTGGGTATTGAAAGCCTCCTGACCGTCTCGTATGTCGAATCGCTCTACGAGGAAACTGACGGACATCCATATTTCGTGAAGATACTTTTGGGAGACACGAAGCGAGAAGGTAAAGCGATTCCCGTCGGGCGACTTTTCCTCAACAAAGAAGACTCCCTAAGGGCTCTTTTTGAGCGATCGTATGGGGTGCTATCTCCAGCAGCTCAGCGCGTTTTTCTGACACTGAGCAATTGGCGTTCTCTAGTCCCTAGGCTCGCCCTGGAGGCCGCTCTAATCCGACCCCAAAATGAAACTATGGACGTTGATGACGCCCTAAGTCAGCTAGAACGCTACTCAATGATTGAGGTTCTAACGGACGATGACGGATCGCAGTTCTTGCGAACACCGATGACTGCGGCCGTCTTCGGCCAAAGCAAACTCAAGGTGAGTCAATTCAGACCCCTTGTCCTTGCTGATACTCAATTGATACAGCAGTTCGGCCCCATGCAAGTTACTGATGTCTCAAAGGGGATGCTTCCCAGGATCGAACGAATGATTAGGGTGATCGCCTCCCTTCGTCAATCTGGCAAGGACTATCAACCTCAGATAAGGGCCCTTGAGTATGTCGCGGGGCGCTACCCGGAGGCATGGCTGCGGATCGCCGACTTTTACCTGGAGGGATCTCGTGATGACTGGGGTAAAGCACGGGCTAGCATCGAAAGGCTCCTGGAGCTTGATGAGACTAATGTTGCAGCGTGGCGCAAATTGATCTATGTAAATCAACGGCTGGGTGACGCCCTTCAGGAGCTGAATGCTCGTATCGTTCTGGCCGAAATGCCGGATGCAGACTACTCAGAGATTGCGAATGCGGCAAGTTTCTTCGCTCACACGCAAAGGAATCAATCTCTTCAATTCGACCCAGAAGTAAGAGCCATGATGATCTCCAATCTAACTCACCTTATGGAAAGCAGGAAAACCGAAGCGACTCCGACGGAACTTAGTCGACTGGCATGGCTTTACTTGTATTCGAAAGATGTCACCAAAGCCAATGAAGTAGTGACAGAAGGACTCCTGCGCGATCCCACTAATCCTCATCTCGCAAAGCTCGACGAGAAATTGAGAGAGTCCCCTGAAGTTAGCTGATGAATTCCCAAGCGTCAGAAAGAGTTGCTCGCCAGAAACTGGCCTCTCAAACGGCCATTCCGTCGGAGCTCGCGCAACAACGGCGCCAGTAGCACGGCTGAGGCCAGTGGGGGTACAGCGAGGCACACGCGCGCCTGCACGGTCGGCTGACCCGCCATCGTGGCTGACTGCCGTCGGCTGAGGCTCAGACACTCGGGGCCGGCTCCGCCAAGGAGCGTGCGAGGCGGAAGGACCGTGCCATTCGCCTGCCAGATCCTGCGGGGACGCCGCAGACCAACCCCAGCCAGGGCTGCTGTGGCCGACCTCGCAGCAGAGCTGCCGGCGACCCTCGTCGGGGACGATGGCGAGCACTGCACGGGGACCCGCAGTGCTGGCGGCGTAGAGCACTGAGCTTGGGAAAGCTCGGGTTTCTTGGCGGCGGACGGCGAGATGCCCCGGGCCACCCGACAAGGGTCGGCCAAGGTCCCACAGAACCGTGCGTTAAGGTCTCCCGTCTTCTTGAAGGCCGCCAGCGTCCGGCCGCCGCGAGAGTGAGCTCCGCTGGGCATGACAATGACAAGGCATCGGTACCCATCCTTCCTAGAGCGCCGTCTGTCTGTCAGTGCTGCTCCGTAGAGTTCGGAGCGAACAATCTTCCAACGATCACGGCCTACGGGGGCATGTTCAGTGAGCGCAACACGCCGCAGGCGCCAGTCCGCTAGCCCGGAACCGACGATCGTGCCGGTCGCCCGGCTCGCCGACCGTGTGTTGACCGGCGAGATCGTGCTGCCGAAGTACCAGCGGGCGTTCGTGTGGGGGCCGCACCAGATCCTCCACCTCCTGGATTCGGTGCTGCGCAACTACCCCATCGGCAGCCTGCTGCTGTGGGACACCACGGAACAACTCGCCAGCGAGGAGACCGTCGCGGGCTTGGATGTGGACCCCCCGCGTCCCGGTCGCCCGGTCAAGTACATCCTCGACGGCCAGCAGAGGCTCGCCAGCATCATCGGCGCACTGCACGGCGGCACCGGCTCCTGGGACATCGCCTATGACCTGGAAGAGGAGCGCTTCTTCCGGCGCACCCCGGAGAGCCCGACGGGGCCGCACATCATCCCTATGCGGAAGGTGAGCTCGGCGGGGTCTCTCTTCGGGCAGGTGGCCGAGTTGTCCCCCGAGCTGCGCGAGCGCGCGACCGAGCTGTACGAGCAGTTCGCCAATTACCTGGTGCCAGTGGTGACCTTGGACCACATGTCGGCTGAGGAGTCGGCGGAGGTCTTCGTACGGATCAACAACACGGGCACGACGATGAACATCGTCGACGTGGCGCGGGCCGGCACATGGAGCCCCGACTTCGACCTCAAGGAGGAGATCGAATCACTGCTCCAGGTCCTCGACTCGAAGCGCTACGGCCGGGTCGACACCAAGACCATGCTCCGGACGATCGCGGTTGCCTCCGGATTCGGGTTCTCCACCAAGGACATCAACCGTCTGAGAGAACTCGCCAAGGAGCGGTTGCGGGAGGCTGTGGCCGAGGCGGCGAAGGCGGCCGAGCGGGCGGTGGATTTCCTCAGCACCCAGATCCGTACACCGAAGGCCGATGCGCTGCCGTACTACAACCAGTTCGCGGTGCTCGTCGAAGTGTTCCGGCAGCTACCGAAGCCTTCGTCCGCGCAGTACGACGCGTTGCGCCGCTGGTTCTGGCTGACCGCGAGCGGTGAGTACTTCAAGGGCTGGAGCGAGGCCCAGATGGGTCCCGACCTGCAGGCGATCACTTCATTCGCCAAGGGTGAGGCCCGAGAGATCGAGACGGGAGCGGCGCTCCCGCGGAGCGCCGTGTGGCGGCGGAGCGCTTTCTCCAAACGGAACGCACCGAGCAAGCTCCTCGCTCTCCTCCTTGCGTACGAGGACCCGCTGGACCTGCTCACCGGGCAGCGGATCGACGTGGGCAGAGCCTTGTCCTGGCAGAACGACAAAGAGTTCCATCACTTCTTTCCCAAGGCGTTTCTGCGATCGCGCGGGGTGAGCAGCGCTGGCGCGAACGTCTGCGGCAATCTGGTCATGCTGACCTCCCACAGCAACATCTGGGTGACCGACCGGCCACCCTCGCAGTATCTGCGAGACCTGGCCGACATCGAGGGCGAGGGACCGCTACGTGAGCGGTTGAGTACCTGTCTGGTAGAGGAAGACGCCTACCAGGCGGCATTGAGGGACGACTACGACACATTTCTGCGCGTGAGGTCGGAGACTTTGCACCGGCGGTTGATGCAGTTGATCGGTGGAACGGCGGGACCGGCGAGTCTTGCCGCGAGGGGTGAGGCGCAGTCGGTGCCCGATGACGAGGGGCTGGAGGAGGAAGCGGACGCCGACTCCCTCCTGGACGAACCGATCGACCGCGATTCCGCGGACTGATGGGTGATGTGGGGCAGGAATGCGGATGGCGGACGTACCGGTCTCTGACCGACCCCGGGAGGGGCTGCTGGACCGAGGAGCGGAAGCGCTCTCCGACCGCGAACTCCTCACCCTGCTGATCGGCTCAAGCACGGGTGGTTGCGATGCGGTGGAACTAGCTGGGCAGCTCATCGCCCGGCGCGGCGGGCTGCACGAACCCTCCCGGACACCGGCACACGAGCTGTTGGCGGGCCTGCCGGGGATGGGTGTCGGCGACGGCTGAAAAGTGGACCAGCGGCGACGCTTGAAAGTTGACCCCCTCCAGGGGCTTGGCTCGTTGAGTCAGGCCGGGAGGAGTGGTG